>JBJTXF010000033.1:0-5346 GCA_046082145.1 Limnohabitans sp.
CCAACACATAAGGGTGGAGCGAACAAGCCTAAGCCCATGGCGAAAATCACAACCATGGCGTAATGAACCTCATGAATTCCCATAGCCCTGGCAACGGGAAACAGCAAAGGGCCAAATAAAACAATGGCAGGAATACCTTCCAGCAAACTACCTAGCAAAACAAAAGCCACCAAGGTAGCCGCCATAAAACCCCATTGCCCACCTGGCAATTGTTTCATCCAATTTGCCAAATCAGTAGAGAACCCTGATTGAGTGAGCGCCCAAGCCATTGCAGTGGCGCAACCAATGATGATCAGAATTGCGCCAGACAAACACGCGCTGTCGACCAACTGAGGATAAATTTGTCGCCAAGGCAACGGTCGAAAAAAAAGTAACGCAACCAAAAAAGCGTAAAGAATGCCTATGGTCGACACTTCTGTTGCGGTGGCAACTCCCTCAACCACAGCCGTGCGGATCACAAAAGGCAAGGACAACGCTGGCAAAGCAATCAATAAATATTTGATGATTTGAGAGGCTGTGGCTCTTGGAAAATCGGGCAAGACATCATCGCGCGACTGCCAATAAACCACGACTGACAGTGCAATCAAACCTACCAATGCAGGCATCAGTCCACCAATAAACAATGCTGAAATAGACACGCCAGTCACAGCGCCAATAGTGATCAAAACCAAACTAGGGGGAATCGTTTCGCTCATAGCACCAGAGGCGGAAAGCAATGCAACCAACTTTCCCGAGTGCGCACCTCTTTGTTTCATTTCAGGAAATAAAACAGGGGCTACCGCTGCCATATCGGCGGCCTTGGATCCAGAAATACCTGATACCAAATACATGGCGACAAGCAAAACATAATGCAATCCACCTCTTAAATGACCTAGTAAACTCGCCAAAAAATTGACCATACTTTTGGCCAAGCCTGTCACAGAAATCAACGCTCCCAGAAATACAAACAATGGGACTGAAAGCAAAATCAAATGCGACATTCCTTCGTCAATACGGCTTATCACAATCGTCAGTGGCGTAGAAGATGCAAAAAACAAATAAGCAATTGTTGCTAATCCAAACGCAAAGGCTATGGGTAGGCCCAATGCGATCATGAAAGCCAATATAAGCAAGAAAAAAAGAATCAAATTAGCATTTCCCAAAACCACTAGTACAGGGGAAGCCATCCAAAGCAAGACAGCGATCAAAGCAACAATGGCTGTAGAGATGGCCAAAGCTCGCTTGGACGGATGAACAAGTATTTGATACAAAGCATGCCATGACATCATCAATAAACCGAAACCGACAGCGGCTGTTCTAAGGCCATCAGATATCTCTAGGGCAGGCGTCAATATAACCCATTGATCTTGTATATGTAAAAAAGCGGGAACCAACAATGATGTTGAGAACACAAAACCAAGTACAAGCACCAATGCATCTGTTATTTGTCGCATATTGGCGGGTAAAAAATCCACCAACGTGGTCAGTCGCATGTGGGCCTGCCTCATCATTGCTACCGTAGCCCCTATCATTGCCAACCACAAAAACAAAATAGAAGCCAACTCATCAGACCAGGTCAAGGGTTTGTGCAATACATAGCGCCAATAAACACCCAAAGACAAAATCACAATTTCGATCACAATCAAACAGGCTGCCGCAAACTCTAATGCCAACCTCAACCAACGATCTAACGTTTTCAACTTAATCTGCCAGTGTATTTTTCTAACAAAGCCATGGATTCATCGCCAAATTTCTTTCGCCATTCTTGATAGAAACCTGCTTTAGAAAGCGCTTCTTTGAAAAGTTCACGCTCTGGATAATTGAACACCATACCCTTGGCTTTCAAATGCGCCTCCAAGCCATTGTTAATCCTTCTCATATCGTCTCTTTGTTTGATAATTGCGAATTTCAAATGCTTATTGATCAAGGCCTGAACATCATCTGGCAAGGATTTCCACCTGCGTTGATTCGCCAACACCCACTGCCCATCCCACATATGAGATGTCATTGAGCAAAACTTTTGCACTTCATATAGTTTTGCAATATCAATAATGGACAAAGGATTTTCTTGCCCTTCCACAATCTTGGTTTGAAGAGCTGAATAAACTTCACTGAAATTGATAGATGCAGGCGATGCTTCAAATGCTTTAAACATGGATGTCCACAGTGGACTGACGGGAACACGAATTTTGAAACCTTTGAGGTCGGCCGGTTTTTGAATGGGTTTCGTCGAGCTTGTGATATTGCGGAACCCGTTGTCAAGACAAAGCTCAAAACTATGCAAATTCACTTTTGAAATGGCTTGCCTGACATGCGCACCCAGGTCGCCATCCATGGCTGCCCAAACATTTGAATATTCTTTAAAAACAAAAGCCAATCCGTTAATGCCTGCCACCGGTACAAGTGACTGCAAAATAATGCCAGACAAAGGAAAGAAATCGATTGCGCCGGAGCGGACTTGCGACAACATATCGGTATCGCCTCCCAATTGGTTATTGGGGAAAAGCTGTATATCTACCCGGCCATTACTTTCAGTTTTGATGGCCTGTAGCGCCTCTGAAATGCGTACCGATGAGGGATGGGTGACAGGAACATTGTTGGCCCATTTCAACTTGAACTCAATGGTTTGGGCTCTGGCTAAAGAAAAAACAAATGGCGCCGTCGAGGCACTGAAAACATTTTGAAGCAGTTTTCGTCTAGAAAATTTGAGTGTATGTTTCATAGGTCAATGCATCATTAGACCGCCATCACTGACCAAGGTTGATCCAGTGATGTTGGAGGATTGAGTAGAGAGCAAAAAAGCAACGCAGTTAGCAAGTTCTTCTGGTGAGGCGGCACGTTTTTGCAAAGATAAATTCTCCACCAGAGTTCGTTTTTTTTCATCAAGCCAGATAGATTCAATCATGGGTGTTTGCGTGGGTCCCGGAACCAAGCAATTGACACTGATCCCCTTTTCAGCCAA
The DNA here is from genome assembly GCA_046082145.1 of Limnohabitans sp. GTDB lineage: Bacteria > Pseudomonadota > Gammaproteobacteria > Burkholderiales > Burkholderiaceae_C > Limnohabitans. The sequence continues at coordinate 2,942 of JBJTXF010000033.1, forward strand.
AGCCCTGGCTGCACTTTTTGTCAATGCCAATACTGCCCCTTTGCTAGCTGCATAAGCAGCAGTGCCAAAAAGCTCACCGCCTCTCAATCCAGCGACACTGCCTATCGTGCAAATTCGCGATCCGGCCAACATGTACTTGGAAGCCTCTCTGATACACAAAAACGTTCCTATCAAGTTTGTGTTGTATGTCATTTGAAAATCCTCCACAGACAACTCGCCAAATGCCGTAGTGTTGACAACACCCGCACAAGTCGCCAACGCATCAATCCTTCCAGTCTTATCAAAAACGCATGCAAAAGAATCCATCACTTCTTGTTCATTGGACACATCCATGGGCAGACAAGTGATGGGAAATGACATGGATTCGGTGTCATGGGTGATACTGTTAAGACCTGTCACGTCATGATCCATGCCAATGACCACATAACCTTCTTGAGCCAATTTAAGTAGAGTCGCTCGACCTATACCACTGGCAGCACCTGTCACTACAGCGGTTTTATGACTCACGTTTTTTCCCCGCAAATTGCATGATTGTTCTTTCAATGTTGTTCACGCTGATTCGTGTTTGATCTTCCAAAATGGGGGAATAACCCACTGGTATTCTTGGAGCACCCAATCGATGTATCAAACAACCCGTTGCTTGAGCCGTGCTTGCGGCAATTTCCGCACCGAATCCGCTGACTTGTACGGCATCGTGCACCACTAACAATTTTCCAGTCCGCGCTGAAGAAGCGTAAACCAATGCTTTATCCCATGGCCACAAGGAGCGCAGGTCAATCAATTCAACTTCAAGGCCTAGCGACGCGACGTTTTGACATGCTGATAAACACCTGTGGACAGCTGATGACCAGGTCACCAACGTCAGATGTTTGCCTGGACGCAAACAGTTGGCTATACCAATTTCCACAGTTTTTTGTGTATCCACTTGGCTTTGAATTGACCAAAGTTCCTTGTGTTCAAGATATAAAACTGGATCTTGTAATTTCAAAGCGGATTTAAACAAGGCATAGTTGTCTTGTGCAGTGGCAGGTGCAACCACCGTCAGACCTGGAATGTGTGTAAACCAAGACTCTAGAGACTGAGAATGTTGCGCCGCGGAACCGGACCACAAACCAATGGGCATGCGAAACACAACAGGAACTCTGCCTTGGCCACCAAACATGTATCTATTTTTGGCTGCTTGATTCACCATTTCATCCATCGCGCACAGTGCAAAGTCAATTACTCGCATTTCAACGACAGGTCTGAGCCCTGCAAGTGCCATACCGACTGCCGCTCCAGCAATGCCGGCCTCGGAAATTGGCGTATCTATTACCCGCTCAGACCCAAATTTTTCTCGCAAGCCCGTGTATTGTCCAAAGACTCCACCTCTTCCTAGATCCTCACCCATGGCAACAATGGACGCATCATGCGTCATGGAATAACTCAGACTTTCTAATGAAGCTTGAGCGTAGGTAATCGCCGAATTCAATACCACTCACCATCTCCACAATCGGCGACATCAAGAAAAGCCGCCTCAGGTTTAGGATAAGCCGCTGCCGTTGCAAATTGAGTAGCTTCTTGTAAAAGTTCATTGACTTTTGATTCCATTTGATCAATTTCAAAAGGTACATGGCCTTGCTGAATCAATAAAGTTCTGGCGTGTTGAATAGGATCATCTTTCCAAGCATTGATCACTTCATTGGGATCACGATACAAAGCTTTGTCCACAGAGACGTGGCCTTTGAGCCGATATGTCACCGCATGGAGCAAGTGAGGTTGACAGGTTCTTCTAACCGACTCAATCAACGTCTTGGCATTGACGCTTACTTCCATGACATCGTTGCCATTGACATGTTGGGTCACCACACCCAGGCTTTGGGCACGACTTAAAACGCCTGGACCAGCAGTCATGTGCGCCGACTGGGTGGTAGCCGAAATTTGATTGTCTTCGCAGACAAAAAGCACTGGTAACTCAAAAACCTTAGCCCAATTCAAACCCTCTAAAAAAGGTCCTCGGTTAATGGCCCCATCACCAAAAAAGCAAGCTACGATTTGATTCTTTTTTTGAAGCTTGATCGCGTGGGCAGCACCGACAGCGATTGTGATGCCTGCGCCAACCACACCATTGGCTCCGAGCATCCCCACCTCGAAATCGGCGATGTGCATGGATCCACCCTTACCCCCATTGGTACCAGCGGCTTTTCCGTACAACTCACACATCATTTTTTTTAAATCGGCACCTTTGGCCAATGTATGACCGTGCCCTCGGTGTGTGGAAGTTAACAAATCATCTTTTTCTAAGTGGGCACATACGCCAACAGCAACTGCTTCTTGTCCAGTTGATAAATGCAACGGTCCGCGAACATATGCACCAGCAGACGCTGACTGACCAAAAGCTTGAACGCCTCCCTGACTTGAATGCT
>JBJTXF010000034.1:0-6110 GCA_046082145.1 Limnohabitans sp.
CGGGCACTGCGTCTGGCATTGGATGCAGCCGAGGTGTATGAGCGACTCGGCTCACCAGAAGGTGAATTGGCGTTGGCCGAATGCGTGGTGTATTTGGCGGTGGCGCCCAAATCTAACGCGGTGTACAAGGCTTACAACGAAGTGCGTCGCTTGATCAAAGCCGATGGCACACGCCCGGTACCCATGCATTTGCGAAATGCACCCACGCGCTTGATGAAAGAACTGGAGCATGGCAAGGGCTACCGTTACGCCCATGATGAACCCGACGCGTTTGCCGCTGGGGAAATCTATTGGCCAGACGGCATGACACCGCCGGTGTTGTATGAACCTGTTGAGCGGGGTTTGGAAATCAAAATCGCAGAAAAACTACGCTGGCTGCGAGAAAAGAACTTGCAAACAAAAAATCGTTAAGCCTTATCGGCTTCGCTGGTGAATGAATCTGCAAAAAACGCTTCTGCAGGCAAGCCTTGCAAAGCATAGTCACGTTGTGCAGCATCGATCACCACTGGTGCACCGCAGGCGTACACCTGATAGCCCGACAAATCAGGAATGTCTTGCAACACCGCCGCATGCACAAAACCTGTTCGCCCTTGCCAGTTGTCTTCGGGTAGAGCGTCTGACACCACAGGCACATAGTGCAAATGGGGCATGCATTCGCATTGGGCTTTTACCCAATCATGCATGTACAAATCTGCGGGCCGTCGACCGCCCCAATACAAACGCGCAGGGCGTTTGATTTGACGATGTTGCATGTGTTCGATCAAGGCTTTGATGGGTGCAAAACCTGTTCCCGAGGCCAGTAACACCATGGGCTTGTCACTGTCTTCGCGCAAATAAAAGCTGCCGAGCGGCGCCTCAATCCGTTGAATCTCTTTTTCCTTCATCGCACCAAACACATGGTCGGTAAACTTTCCGCCGGGCATGTGACGAATATGCAAATCGATCACAGGTGCGCCATCCATCAAAGTGTGCGGTGCGTTGGCCATCGAGTAGGCCCGGCGCGATCCATCACGCAACAAAAATTCCACGTACTGACCGGCGTGGTATTTCATGGTTTCGGTCGATGGCAGTTGCAAACCGATGCGCATCACATCGTGAGAAAGTTTTTCCATCGAGGCCACGCGCACGGGCATTTTGCGGATGGGGAAAGCGTCGGCCCGAGTGACTTGTCGGGACTCAAGTACCAGGTCGCTGAGGGGAGTGGCACGGCAAGTCAGCACCATGCCTTGAGCCAATTCTGATTCTGACAGCGCTTTGGCCTGGTAGGTAGCCATCTGCAAATCGCCCGATATTTTTTTGCATTTGCAAGAACCGCATGCGCCGTCTTTGCAACCGTAAGGCATGCCCACACCCTGACGAATACCCGCGCTCAACACCGTTTCACCCGCTTCAACAGAAAAAGCTCGTTCACTGGGTTGCACCAAAACTTGAAACGCCATGCTTGATATCCTCTGGTTTTTGTTTAAAAAAACGAAAGCCACAATTTTGCCTTCAAACCAAATGCCCTTGGGCGCTTTGCCAGCACGCTTTCGCCGACCACGAGTTTTGATCGTGGGTTGCGGAGATGTCGGTTTGCGTGTTGCATCCGGGTTGCGGTCGTCAGCACGTGTGTTTGCGCTGACCAGCACGCCCTCACGGTTGCAAGAGCTACAAAAGCAAGGCATCACGCCTTTGATCGGCAATTTGGACAATTCCCCAACATTGCGGCGATTGGCTGGCGTGGCAACACACGTGGTCCACATGGCCCCGCCGCCTTTGCAAGGCAACATTGACCCGCGCACAGCAGCATTGATACAGGCACTGGTGTTGCGCAGTCCGCCGGTTTCCTTGGTCTACGGATCAACCAGCGGCGTTTATGGTGATTGTGGGGGCGCATGGATTGACGAGACGCGACACTTGAACCCCGTCACAGAGCGGGCGCAACGCAGGGTGGATGCAGAGCGATGGTTACAAGCCTTTGGCAAGCGCACTGGTACGCGTGTCAGCGTGTTGCGTATTCCGGGTATTTATGCATTAGACCGAGAAGGTGGCACGCCCAGAGAACGTCTGCAACGTGGCACGCCAGTGTTGCAAGCGGCTGATGATGTCTATACCAACCATGTGCAGGCTGATGATTTGGCGCGGGCCACAGTGCTTTCAGTGTGGCGCGGACGTGCCTTACGCGTGGTTCATGTCAGCGACGACAGCGACATGTTGATGGGCGACTACATGGATTGGGCCGCAGACCTGTGGCAGCTGCCAAGACCGCCTCGCGTCAGCCGAGCGCAAGCACAAACCGCATTGCCCGCCATGACACTGAGCTTCATGGGTGAATCGCGTCGCATGGACAACCAGCGTTTGAAAACAGAATTGCGCCTGAAGCTGCGCTATCCCACCGTGCGTGAAGGCTTACAAAACGCGCCGGTTTTCTAACGCATTCCGATCTTGGCGTCGCCAAATATACCGGCGGCTTCGAGCGGCAAGCTGCGCCAATATTGTTGAGTGGCTTGTACTTTCCCACCCAATGCAGCAGCTGCTTCCCAGCCCCAACGAGGCTTGTACAAGAAACTGCGGCCCAACGCGACCATGTCGGCTTCATTCGCTTGCAATACCGCTTCGGCTTGTTGCGGTTCGGTGATCAAGCCCACGGCAATCGTCGGCAGACCCAACGCCTGTTTGATGTGCTTGGCAAAGTGCACTTGGTAGCCGGGGCCGATCGCAATTTTTTGTTGCGGAGAAATACCACCTGAAGACACATGGATGAAATTGGCGCCAGCCTGTTTGAGCAGGGCAGTGAACTCGGCGGTTTCGTCCAAGTTCCAACCGCCATCAATCCAGTCGCTGGCAGACAAACGCATGCCCAACACACCGTCAAACACTTGGCGCACCGCCTTGAAAACTTGCAGAGGGAACCGAGTGCGGTTGGTGAAGCTGCCACCAAAGTTGTCTTGGCGTTGGTTAGCGATCGGCGACAAAAATTCGTGCAGCAGGTAACCGTGCGCCCCGTGTAATTCGAGCATGTCCAATCCCATGGCTTGGGCACGCCGTGCGGCATTCACAAACGCGTTTTCAATCGCCACCAATCCGGCTGCGTCGATTTCATGCGGAGGATCTTCACCGTCGAGCAATTGAATGGGTGAAGGTGCCACCGTGTCCCAACCCCCTTTGTCTTTGTCAATCAACATACCGCCATGCCAAGGTTGAGCGCTTGAACCCTTGCGGCCCGCATGCGCGATTTGTAAACACACCGGTATGGGTGGCGCGAGTTTGCGGGCTCTGCTCAAGGTGTCGGCCAATGCGTCGGCCGTGGCATCGTCCCATATGCCCAGGCAGTTGGGCGTGATGCGACCTTGCGCGGTGACGGCCGTGGCTTCGATCATGAACACACCCGCGCCACTGTTGAGCAAATTGGCCCAATGCATCAAATGCCAATCATTGGCTTTGCCATCCAAATGGCAGGCGTACTGGCACATCGGTGCCACCACGATGCGGTTGGGCAAAGTCAATGCACCGCGCGGTGAATCTAAGGAGATCGGGGTAAAGAGCAGAGTCATGGTACTTCTGAAGAGGTCAAAAGCCTGATCTTAAGACCGTCCACACGGGCATAAAAAAACGACCCTTATGGGGTCGTTTTTTGCCATGAAGCTGGTGCCGGAAGCCGGAATCGAACCGGCACGGTGTTTTGCACCGGCAGATTTTGAATCTGCTGCGTCTACCAATTTCGCCACTCCGGCGAGTGTGAATCCAAGATTATGGCACAGTATGGCCATGAACTATCCCAGCATAGAAGCCGCGATCGGCAACACCCCCATCGCCAGATTGCAGCGCGTCGGCGCCACAGAAAACGCAGCACGCGGAAATGTGTTGCTTGGTAAATTGGAGGGTAACAACCCTGCAGGTTCGGTCAAAGACCGCCCCGCGCTCTCGATGATTCAACGCGCAGAAGAACGTGGCGACATCCAACCTGGCGACACCTTGATCGAAGCGACCTCGGGCAACACTGGCATCGCACTGGCCATGGCCGCGGCCATCAAAGGCTATCGCATGGTGTTGATCATGCCCGAAGATTTGTCCATCGAACGTGCGCAAACCATGAAAGCATTTGGCGCGGAGTTGATTCTCACGTCGAAGAGCACTGGCATGGAGGGCGCGCGCGATTTGGCCGATCGCATGCAAGCCGAGGGCAAGGGCCGGGTGCTGGACCAATTTGCCAATGCCGACAACCCCCGTGTCCATTACGAAACCACTGGCCCTGAAATTTGGCAACAAACCCAAGGACGCGTCACGCATTTTGTGAGTGCGATGGGCACCACAGGCACCATCACCGGCGTGTCGCGGTATTTGAAAGAAAAAAACCCAAACATCCGCATCATCGGTGCTCAGCCCAGCGAAGGCTCGCGCATTCCGGGCATACGCAAATGGTCGCCTGAATACTTGCCCAAAATTTACGATGCGACGCATGTCGATGAATTGGTTTATGTGAGTCAACATGACGCGGAAGAAATGTGTCGACAACTCGCCCGTGAGGAGGGCATGTTTGCGGGTATTTCGGCGGCAGGCGCGTGTTGGGTGGCTTTGCAAATTGCAAAGCAAGTTCGTGACGCTACCATTGTTTTCATCGTGTGCGACCGTGGTGACCGTTACCTGTCAACAGGGGTGTTTCCCGCATGAGCCACTTTCAGTTTTGCCCGATGTGTGCAACCGAGTTGCAAGCCATCACCCAAGAAGAGGATGGCGGACCCAAAGAGCGTATGCGCTGTGTGGTGTGTCGTTGGACGCACTGGAACAACCCAACGCCTGTGCTCGCTGGCATTGTTCAGTACCGCAACCAAATTTTGTTGGCGCGCAATGCTGCTTGGCCTGGTCGTCGCTTTGCATTGATCACGGGCTTCATGGAAACCGGAGAAACACCTGAAGATGGCATCACCCGTGAAATCGCCGAAGAAACCCGGTTGCAAGTGTCGTCGTTGAAATTGGTGGGTGTGTATGACTTTCAGCGCATGAACCAAGTCATCATTGCCTACCATGCGGTTGCTGACGGCGAGGTGCATTTATCGCCCGAATTAGCTGAGTACAAATTGTTCCATTACCAAGACATCATTTGCTGGCCCGCAGGAACGGGTTATGCGTTGGGCGATTGGTTGCGCACCCAAGGCATTGAGCCGCGCTTTATGAGTTGGGAAGAGCGCGCTGCGCAAAATTTAGAATGAAAGCCATGCAAATCGATCAAGAATTAGACACACGGGGTCTGAATTGCCCCTTGCCCATTTTGAAAGCCAAAAAGGCATTGACGCCCATGCAATCGGGTCAATTGCTCAAAGTGGTGTCGACCGACAAAGGCTCGCTCAGAGACTTTGCGGCATTTGCCAAACAAACCGGCAACGAACTGGTGGCGCAAGAAACGGTGGGTGAAGACTTTATTCACGTGCTGAAAAGACGCTAAACGATCTCAAGTTTCCTTGTCCAGAAAGATGGACATGGCGGGTCGGGCCGACTCGAACGTTGCCGCTTGCGGCGGTGAGAGGCGACCGAGCCCGACGTGGCCAGCTCTAAGCCAAAGCTTGAAAAGTTCTAGCCTAGTCTTTTCAACTGATCTTTCACTTTGTGCAATGTGTCTTCAAAGATTGCCAATCGCTCACGTTCTTGAGTGATCACCGCGGGCGGGGCTTTTGCGACAAACGCTTCATTGCCGAGTTTGCCGTTGGCTTTGACGATCTCGGTTTCCAAGCGCGTGATTTCTTTGGCCAGACGCGCCTTTTCAGCTGCCACATCCACTTCGATGAACAAACACAAACGGATGTTGCCGACGACGGCGACAGGCGCTGACTGAGCAGCGGTTTGCCATGCGGTTTCGTTTTCAAACACTTTGACTTCACTCAGCTTGGCCATGGCTTTGATGACATGCGCATGGGCGCTGACAAAGTCAGCGTCACCCAAGGCGAACAAAGGCATTTTGGTGCTGGGTGACACACCCATTTCGCTGCGCAAAGTTCGACACGCGTCGACCATGGCCTTGAGTTGATTGACGTTGGCAATGGCTTGTTCATCCACTTTGTTGAGCTGCGCTTGCGGGTAGGGTGCAATGCTGACGGAGTCACCGCCGATACCTGCGACAGGGGCCACCTTTTGCC
>JBJTXF010000035.1:0-3216 GCA_046082145.1 Limnohabitans sp.
CGAAATTTAAGCAGCCACAAGCCAAAGCGCATCAATACCAAAACCAAGATGACGCCCGTGATGTCCCCGGTGACCATGATCAGCAGGCCATCCAACAAGTTGTGAATAGCTTGGTTCCAGTACAGCAACAATTGATTCATCGCAGAGTTCAAGAATGCGTATACCAATCCCATCAGGGACAATATCTTCAAGCGCAAGCCGCTTAAATCGGGTTGAACCCATTGTTGGTCAAAGAAAAACTTGACTGTCAAAACAGGTGCCAATGTGTTTGCCACAGCCATCTCAAGCGACAAGGGCAGTTGTCCGGCGAAAAAAAACCCATAACCTGCGGCCAAGGATACGGTGAATATGCTCAATGCACCCACCAGACCGAACACCAGTACCAGCAAAAGTTTGATACCGCTGGGAAGGTGAATCAAGTGGGCACCTGGCGCGAGCAGCAGTGGCGAGGTCAGAAGATTGTTCAGCGCATAAAAGGTTCCGAAAACCGCCGTTAACACCAAAAAGGTGATGGCACGGTTATTCCAGAACACATGGGAATTCATCGTGGAGATGGACGTGCCATTTGAATCGCGTCAGACAAGCGGTGAAAGTAGCTTTCCCCTTCTTTTGTCAACGCGATGTATTTGGTACGACGGTTATGGCCTTGAAAAATAGGATCCACCATGTGGGCTTCGATCAGCACATTGAGTTTGCGGTGCAAAGTCGCTGGAGAGCCTATGTGTTTCAAACCCATGACATCTGACACCGTCAGCAACTCATCTTTGGCAACGCCGATGGCGATTTCGTCCAAGAGCAATTTGCTTGTCACGTCGATCTCTGGATGCGGAGAGGTTTGCTCCAGTGCTTTGAGCAAATTCAAAAATTGGATGTAGTAATTTTTTTTCATGGCTTGTCACCTCGATTTCCATTCTAGGAGCAAATGTTGCAGGCAAAATTGCAGACAGGCTTCGGCGGCCTCTTCGTGCACCAAGTGTCCATAGGCTGGCCATTCGGTCAATGCGCTGTTTTGCAGCAGCGATACAGCTTGTCGCGCTTGGGCGGGAGGAACGGTGCCATCCTTGCCGCCAATCAACAGTCGCACAGGACAGTGCAATCGGCGCAATTTTTCGACACCCCGTGACAAATCCCAGGCCGCCATCATGTGTAGCGCGCCTTGTGCATGCACCGGGCTGGCGACCAATTGCGCATACAAGGCTTTGCCTTGCGCATCCAATACTGAGCCCGTGCTTTGCAGTAACTTTTCCAACACGCCGGGGCTGCTGGCTTGGCGGGCAAACCAGCGAGGCACCATTTCGGTCATGGCCAGCAATTTGGCAGTGGTTGGAAACAGCAAACCCGCCAAGCCCGGTAAAGGTAACCATGCCGGGTTGATACCAATCAGCACCGCAGGCTGAATGGATTTGTCCAACACCATCTGCGCGGCGATGGCGGCACCAGCCGAATGGCCGATAAAGGCTTGCACCGGCCAGGCCAATTCATCGAGAAGTGCGGCCACACCTTGTGCCATGCCGGGCAGTGACATGCCTTGGTTTGCGGCCAGGCTGCTAAAGCCATGGCCCGGTAAATCGATCGCCAAGACTTGTGCATGCTGCGCCAACGGCTTGAGCAAATCGCGCCAAGTGTGCAAAGACGCGCCGGTGCCGTGTAACAGCAAAACGCGTGGGCCTTGGGTACCCGCTTGTTGCACATGCCAGCGCACGCCAGCAGCGTTCACAAAACGGCTGATATCGCTGTTGGGCCAGTGTTCGCGCTGGCGTTCCCAATCCATGGCTCAGGCGCCCGTGGGGCGCCAGACGGGTGTCTGGGCGGACTGGGCACCGGACTGCCGCGCAGTATCCTGTGTGGCAGAGGAAGTAGCAGTGGCAGGCGGTGCGTTACCCGATTGCACCGCTTCTACCGCTTGCGCCATGCGGTGGCTGTTGGCCATCGGCAATGGCACATAGTGGGCACCCATGGTTTGCGCCAGTTGCTGGGCCTGTGGTTCGGGTCTTGCGCTGGTGTCCAGCCAAATGGCTGGGAGCTGGTGGCTGCGCCAAGCGCGTGCCAAAGTGAGCGCATCCTCCAGCGCTTGGGCCCGCCCGCCTTGGCCTTGTAAGCTGACATTGGGCCTGCCATCGGAGAGCATGACCAAGCTGGGCGAATGCCCCAGGCGTTTTTCCGCCAACGCCACTTGCAGGCTTTGCTCAATGGCGCGGGCCAATGGCGTGCCGCCGCCACCGGGCAGCCCCGATAAACTGCGTTTGGCACGTACCAGCGATTTGGTCGGCGGCAACAACACCTCAGCTTGGCTGCCTCTGAAGCCAATGACACAGACTTGATCACGCCGCGCATAGGACTGGGTCAATAGCAATTCGACCGCGACTTTGGCTTCTGCCAACCGGTGCAATGCCGCAGAACCAGAGGCATCGATGGCGAATATCAAACAGGTGGGGCTGCTTTCTGCATACCGGTGCACATGAAAATCTTCGGTTCGAATCGCCAACTTGGCGCGTGAATGGCTGGGTTGGCGCCGCAATTTTTGTCGGGGCACTGCCGCATGGAGTGTGGCGAGTACATGCAATCGTGCGCCTTGACGGGGGTTACCTGGGCGCGGTGGCAGGGGAGTGCCTCGCGAGAAACTGGCTTTTCGTGCACCACTGCGGCCTTGTCCACGGCCGGTGGGCGTGGTGTTTGGGGTGTGCGCCAAATGGGCCAGCACATCTGCGGGCAGCGTGGCCAAAGCAGCTTCGAGCATCAGTTCGGCCATGTCTTGCGGGTCCAACGCCGCAGGGTCCACGGGAGGTTCTGTCGTGGACGACTCTGGCGACTCTGGCGGTGGAGGCTGATCGGGAGGGGTGTCTTGCGGTTCAGGCTCTGGCGGTGCGGCTTGTTGATCAGGTGGCACAGGGGCACGGGTGGCGCGCGGTGTCAACACCAAACGCGCGGCGCGCCCCAGGTCTTCTTCCTGCACTTCATCGCTACCGCGCAACGCGGCCAACACTTTGGCCAATTTCACGGTCGCAAGGCAGGCACGCATGCTGTCCACACCCAGCGTTTCAGCGGTTTGGCACACCGCTTTCAACACCGTGTCTTCGATATCCAAACGAAGGGCGTGGGCGCGCAGCGCAGGCAGGTCCATGGAAGGCAACATGTCCAACATCCAGCGGGTGTGCTTATCTTCGCCGCCAGCGCGCCCCGTGTGGCGCAAATCGAGCCAGATACCCAAGCGTTCTT
>JBJTXF010000036.1:0-2075 GCA_046082145.1 Limnohabitans sp.
CCAAACCCATGGTGATGACCGAGCGCCAACGCCAGTTTCGCGAACAGTACCGTGCCAACATCAGTCCTTTTTATAACGGCTTGTTGCATGTTGGTGTGATGTATGCGGTGGGCATCAGTTTGCTGGTGTTTTGTTTCAATCAATTAAATGAAGCCACTTGGGCATGGCTCATGGTGCTGCCCGTGGCTGTCGCTGGTAACTTTGGTGAATGGGCGATGCACAAATATGTGATGCACCGGTATATCGATGTGTTTGCTTTGCGCGCCATCTACGACCGCCATACCCGCCAGCACCACCAGTATTTCACCGACACCGATTACACGATTGACAGCGTGCGTGAATTCCGGATTGTGTTTTTTCCGTGGCGGGTGCTGACGGTCTTGGGTGTGGGTGGCGGTGCCCTCGCACTTGTCAGCGCGTATGTGTTTGGCGCGAATGCCGGATACATCGCATACATGACGGTGATCGGTCACTATGTGTTGTACGAGACATTTCACTATTGCTGCCATATTCAGGAAAACGCTTTTGTGAGAAACATGCCATTCATCAACACGATTCGCAGACACCATGCCGCGCACCACAACCTTGGCATCATGATGCATAAGAACATGAACCTGACGTTTCCGCTCGCTGATTGGTTCATGGGGACCAGCGATGTCAAGCGCTCATTGCTGGGTACGCTGTTCAACGGGTTTGATGAATCGCATATAGACCCTGCGCTCAAGCCGGTGATTGAAAAATTTCGTGATGGCAAGGTGCAAGAGACAAGCGTGACTTTGGAGGGGCCAGTATTGAATGAACATGAAAGGGCGGCGTTGGGCGGGGTTTAAACCACTCGTCCATCCACAACCACGCGTTCGATCAATCGGTCATCGCCCAGTACCACCATGGCAAAGAGTTGTTCTTCCAAGCTGTTCGCTGCTGCGGTTCGACGTGCCAACAAAGGGGTGGCGTTGGGGTTGAGCAGAATGAAGTCGGCTTCGCAGCCGGGGTTCAAATTGCCACACACACCGTCAAGGCCCAGCGAACTCGCAGCACCTGCTGTGTGTAACCACCACAAGTGCGCGGCGCTGGGCGAATGCCCGGTTTTACCGACACTTTGCCGGGCCACGGTGTAGGCCGCGTGCATGGTGTGAAACGGGCTGAAGCTGGTGCCGCCGCCCACGTCGCTGGCCAAGCCGTGTTTGAGTCGGTGCGATTGCGCCAATGTGAAATCGAAAAAACCGCTGTCTAAAAACAAATTGCTGGTGGGACACACCGCCGCCGAGGCGCCTCGCTCTGCCATCAGGTCGCGGTCATTGGCATCCAAGTGCAGGCAATGTGCGTACACCGATCGTTCACGCAGCAAGCCCATACTTTCATACACACCCAAGTAGCTGCGTGAGCCAGGAAACAGTTCGGCAACCCAGCGGATTTCATCGGCGTTTTCAGCGACATGGGTTTGCACCCACACATCGGTATGCGCTTGCGCCAGTTCACCGGCGCCCCGCAATTGCGCTTCGCTGGAAGTGGGTGCAAAACGCGGCGTAATGGCATAACCCAACCGGTCCACGCCATGCCAGCGTTTGATCAACGCTTCGGTTTCGTAAAGGCTTTGCGCCGCGCTGCTGTCGCGCAATCCATCGGGGCTGTGTCGGTCTTGCAGCACGCGTCCGCTGATCATGCGCAATTGGCGTTGTCGGGCCTCATTGAAAAATGCATCGACCGACACGCTGTGAGCGGTGGCAAATGTCAGCGCGGTGGTAACGCCGTGGCGCATCAATTCATCCAAGAAAAACGCAGCCACGGCTTGCGCGTGAGCGGGGTCGGCGAAGCGCGTTTCTTGTGGAAAGGTGTAGTCGTTCAACCAAGGCAACAGGCCATTGGCGGGTGAGCCAATGACATCGGTTTGCGCGTAGTGAATGTGCGTGTCAACAAACCCCGGGGCGATCCACCGACCGCGCCAATCGGTCAATGGCAGATGAGCATGTGCGGATTGCAATGCACGGTAGTCGCCCAAGGCACTGATGCGCGACACGCCGTCTGCACCGCGCGAAGTGACCAACAAGCCGTCAGCTTCAAACTGAATGTGATCG
>JBJTXF010000037.1:0-6876 GCA_046082145.1 Limnohabitans sp.
CCCTTCTGAAATTGTGTTGGCCGGTGCGAACCAAATCAATGTCAACGAGCGCATCGGTTTGACATTCGATACAGCTTTGCGGGCTTTGCTGCGCCAAGACCCAGACATCCTGATGGTGGGTGAAATTCGAGACTTGGCCACCGCCGACATGGCGGTGAAAGCGTCTCAAACCGGCCACTTGGTTTTATCCACGTTACATACCAATGATGCCCCCTCCACATTGATAAGACTCAACCAAATGGGTATTGCCGGATTCAATTTGGCCAGCAGCGTGGTATTGGTATGTGCACAGCGTTTGCTACGTCGTTTGTGCAATGCATGTAAACAACCCTTGGATGATCAACCAGGCTACCAAGCCGTGGGTTGCGTCAATTGCTTGAATGGCTATGCAGGCCGGATTGCGATTCACCAAGTCATGCCTATTTCAACCGCGCTGCAGTTATTGATCTTGCAACAAGCCAGCGCAGTCGAACTCGCGTCCCAAGCTGCACGCGAGGGTGTGCGCAGTCTGCGGCAAGCAGGCATGTCTAAAGTGGAGTCGGGGGAGACCACCCTAGAAGAAGTCATGGCCGCCACACATGAATGACCGCGCTGCGTTCGACCATCAGCCATCGACCATTGCTGCGGGCGTGTCCACACCGCGTGTGCGCAGCATCAGTGCCAACGAATTGACTGTGTTTACGCGTCAATTGGCTACCTTGGTATCTGCGGGAGTACCGTTGCTACAGTCTTTGGAATCGATACACAAAGGGCTGTCAGGTCAAGCGATGGCGCCCGTGGTCAATCAATTGCAACACCATATATCAGCGGGTTTGTCTCTAAAAGAAGCTTTGCAACAGCATGACACGTTCTCAGCCTTGTATTGTCAAATGGTGGCCGCAGGTGAGTTATCCGGTAACTTAGAAGACATGCTCAACCGTCTGGCATGGCATACCGAGCGGCAACATCAATTGCGCAGAAAAGTGCGCATGGCCTTGGTTTATCCCTTGGCGGTATTACTGGTTGCCTTGGGGGTAGTAGCTGTCATTTTGGTGTGGGTGGTACCAGTGTTTCAGTCAATATTCGCCTCATTTGGCGCTGATCTTCCCTGGGCCACACAGCTGATTTTGGGGTTAAGTGATGCTCTGCTTCAATGGGGTTTGCCTGCCGTGGGTGCAGCACTCAGCATTGCATGGTTGGTCAGAAGACGCTATCGAACCGACCCAAGTTTTCAATGGCTCGTCGCTGTTTATGCGCTTCGACAACCGTTGCTGGGAACTTTGATGGTCAACACCAATTTGGCAGTCTGGACGCGTTGCATGGCCATGCTGATGCAGTCTGGAGTGCCCTTGCTTGACACCTTGGAAACTGTGGCAGGCGCTTGTAGCAATCGGGTGTATGGGTTGTCTACGCTGCGGGTTCGTGAAGCGGTATTCAAGGGTATAGGACTCGCCCAAGCGCTGAGGCAACTGGAAGTCAACACATATCACCCCGGTGGTGAATTCATCGGGTTGTACCCACCGATATTGGTTCAAATGATTGATATTGGGGAACAATCGGGGAGTTTGTCTGCATTGCTTATCAAGGCAGCTGACGCTCAAGACGAAGCGCTTGAACAGCAAGTCCATTCGCTCACCCAACTGATCGAACCTTTGATGGTCGTTGTGCTAGGAGGTTTGGTGGGCGCCATGGTGATTGCCTTGTATTTGCCTGTGTTTCAACTTGGGCAGGTGATGTGACGACAGGTCTTATAGACTCCATGAAATGTCGCACACCGTTTTCAGACGCATTGGCTTGACCGGAGGCATCGGCAGTGGCAAATCCACGCTGGCGCAACTGTTGGTCGCGCGAGGCGTCGACCTGATTGATGCAGATGCGTTATCGCGGCAATTGACAGACCCTAATGGCGCAGCCATGCCTGATGTCGAAAAAGAATTTGGGCCAGCGTTCGTCGCTGCTGACGGCAGCATGGCACGCGACCGCATGCGTGAACTGGTTTTTTCTCAGCCGCAGGCGCGAATGCGGTTGCAAGCCTTGTTACATCCACGCATTCTTTCTGCTTTAGCGGAGAAGGAGTTACTTTTGAGAAATCAGGGAAAACCCTTGGTGGTGCTGGACATTCCCTTGTTGGTCGAGTCTGAACACTGGCGCCAAAAGGTTGACCGTGTGCTGGTGGTCGATTGTTCGCCGAACACACAAATCCGCCGGGTGATGCAGCGCAGCGGCATGGGTGCAGACCAAATCAAAAGTATCATGACCGTCCAGGCCAGTCGTGAAAAACGGTTGGATGCCGCGGACTGGGTTGTCTTCAACGACAGCGACGACATCGACCAACTCAGACTACAAGCCCAATCCATTCAGCTGCACACATAACCCGTTTTCAAACCGAACAAACGCTGACAGCGGTTATCATTTCACGTATTTACAACCCCCACATCCGTGCGCTTGTTGTGATCCTCTACGAACACCCTTTCAACGAACGTATCCGCACTTACTTGCGTTTGGAATATTTGCTTGGGCGTTTTGAACACTTGCTATTGCGTTCATCAGACATTGACCACCATTTTGCACTGACCACGTTGTTTGAAATCATCGATGTCGGTGGTCGTTCCGATTTGAAATCGGATATTCTCAAAGAACTAGAAAGGCACAAACAGCAGTTCATCAGTTACCGGGGTAACCCTTCTGTGTCGGAACAGGTGCTTAATGAACTGCTGAGCAATATAGACAAATGCTTACAAGGCTTCAACACACAAGCAGCACGTCTGAGTCAATGCGTGACCGAAAGTGATTTCCTCAGCAGCTTGCGCAACCGTGTAGCAGTGCCAGGCGGTACCTGTGCTTTTGACCTGCCGGGTTACCACGCATGGCAAAATCGCGACCCTGACTTGCGTCGCAAAGATATTTTGAAATGGTCTGAGCCTTTGAAAATTCTGCATGACAGTGTCGGCTTGTTGATGCGCTTGCTCAGAGAAAGCGGTTCACCCCAGCGTGTGGTGGCCAACCAAGGCCAATTCCAACAGGCTTTGCCGCAAGGGCGTTTTCAAATGATGCGTTTGTTTATCGATGAATCACAAGGCTTGGTGCCGGAGATCAGTGGCAACCGCATGATGGTTTGGGTGCGCTTGATCCACCAAAACTGGGAAGGCAAGCCTCAAACCGCAGTGGGCAACGCAGAATTTGAAATCGAGCTCTGCGCCTGAGCCAACCACTCCAGCACAGGCAGTGTGCCTGCCAGCACCGGCGCCACAGTCACAGGCAGTTGCTGCCATGAAAATTGCTGTCCCTCTTTCATTTGCAACTCACCTTGCCATTGTGTGACTTGACAAAAGTGCAACTCTACCCACGCATGGGGGTAATCGATTTGCTCGGTGCGCCAAAGCGTGACCTGGGTGATTTGAATGCCCAATTCTTCATGCAGCTCGCGGGCCAGCGCTTGCTCGATGGTTTCACCCGCTTCCATTTTCCCGCCCGGGAATTCCCAATGGCCTGCATAAGCTTTGCCCTCAGGGCGGGTGGTCAATAAAAACTGACCGTTTTCGTCCAACAACACACCCACTGCCACTTGAATCAACGGCCTGTTTGCCTTGTCGGTACGAGGCACATGGGCATCCACCACACGCAGGGTCGATGAAGTGTTTGGATTCATGTGCCGCTGGTGCCCATGCGCCCCGCAAAGTCTCGCGCAAATTGGTAAGCCACACGCCCACTGCGTGAGCCTCTCTCCAAAGCCCAGACCAAAGACTCAGGATGCGCTTGTGGCCACAAAGCAGCAGGTACCTGCAACGCAGCCAACCATTGGTCCACGATGCTCAAATATTCCTCTTGACTGAAGGGATAGAAACTGACCCACAGACCGAATCGCTCAGAGAGTGAAATTTTCTCTTCAATCACTTCACCCGGATGCACTTCACCGTCTTCGGTGTGGGTGTAACTCAGGTTGTCCTTCATGTATTCGGGCAACAAATGGCGGCGGTTGCTGGTGGCATAAATCAAGACATTGGGCGAGGCTGCGGCCACCGTTCCATCCAGTATGGATTTGAGTGCTTTGTACCCCGGTTCACCCTCATCAAAACTCAAATCATCACAAAACACAATGAATTTTTCCGAACGGTCAGACACCACCTGAATGATGTCTGGGAGATCAACCATGTCTTGCTTGTCGACCTCAATCAAACGCAAACCCTGGTTGGCGTAAGTGTTCAGGCAGGCCTTGACCAAAGACGATTTGCCTGTGCCGCGTGCCCCGGTCAGCAACACATTGTTGGCCGGTTTGCCTTGCAAGAACTGCAGCGTGTTGCGCTGGATTTTTTCTTTTTGCAGGTCAATTTCTTTCAAATCGTCCAAAGACATTTGACCCACATGGCGCACGGCTTCCAAGACACCGTGACCACTGCTGCGCTTGCGGTAACGAAACGCAATGCCCTCAGTCCAGTCGGGTGCGTGCAAAGGTTGCGGCAGGATAAGTTCTATGCGCGCCATCAATAATTCGGCGCGGTGCAGCATGCGATCCAAAGCGTCGTTCATGGTTCAGCTGCGGTAGTCTGCGTTGATGGTGACGTAGTCATGGCTCAGATCGCATGTCCACACCTGGTCATGCGCTTGGCCACGGCCCAACAAAACGCGCACCGTGATTTCGTCTTGCTTCATGGTGCGCTGTCCGTCTTCTTCGTGGTAATCGGGGTGACGGCCACCGCGCGTGGCCACATGGACGTCGTCCAGAAACAAATCTATGCATCCCTGGTCTAAATCTGTGATGCCCGCGTATCCCACGGCAGCCAATATGCGTCCAAGGTTAGGGTCGCTGGCAAAAAAAGCGGTTTTGACCAACGGTGAATGTGCAATTGCATACGCCACTTGGCGGCATTCGGCGCTATCGCGTCCGCCCTCTACCCGAACCGTGATGAATTTGGTGGCGCCCTCGCCGTCGCGCACGATGGCTTGCGCCAACCCTATGGCCACATCGATCAATGCTTGCTTCAACACAACCGCTGGCGGGCTTTGCCAATCGGTCACCATCGCATTGCCCGCTTTGCCGGTGGCCATCACCACGAACGAATCGTTGGTGGATGTGTCACCATCGATGGAAATGCGGTTGAAAGAAGCCTCGGCCAGCTCGCGGGCCAAGGCGTGCATCAGCGTTGGATCAATGGCAGCATCGGTGGCCAAAAAGCCCAGCATGGTGGCCATGTTCGGGCGAATCATGCCCGCGCCTTTGGACATACCTGTGATGGTGACCGTGCGTCCCTCGATGTGAATTTGACGGCTGATCGCTTTGGGCAAGGTGTCGGTGGTCATGATGGCCTGAGAAGCCAGCGACCAATGGTTTTCAGCCCGCGCCGCGAGCGCTTTGGGTAATCCATCGACAATGCGCTGAACCGGCAAGGGCTCCATGATCACACCGGTGGAGAAAGGCAATATGTGTTGCGGCTTTACGCCAAGTTCATTGGCCAATGCACTGCACACCGCGAATGCATGGTTCAAGCCTTCTTGACCTGTTCCCGCGTTGGCGACGCCGGTATTGATGACCAATGCGCGTATGCCCTGACCCGCTGCCAAATGTTGTTTACAGAGTTGCACAGGCGCTGCGCAAAAACGGTTTTGCGTGAAAACCGCACCGACCGAGGCGCCTTCGTCCAAGGTGATCACGGTCAAATCCTTGCGGTTGGCTTTGCGCACCCCCGCTTCGGTCACGCCTATTTGCAATCCGGCAACAGCATGCAAGTCTTCAGAACGGGCAACGGTGAGATGAACAGCCATGGGATCAAGCCAATTTGCCGTGGCAGTGTTTGTATTTTTTTCCACTGCCGCAGGGACAGGTTTCATTGCGGCCTACCACGGGAACTGCGGTGCTTTGTCCACTGGTAGCCGCACCAAAAACTTGCGCCTGGCCGGTTTCATCGGGCGCTGAGTAGGTCAAATTGGTGACCGAATCAGCACGCTGTTCAATGGCTTGGGCCGCTTCTTCCATTTGTTCGGCTTTTTCAATTTGCACCGTCATCAACACCCGTGTGACTTCGTTTTTGACCATGTCCAACAACTGGCCAAACAACTCAAACGCCTCTCGCTTGTATTCCTGCTTGGGTTGCTTTTGCGCATAGCCACGCAAGTGGATGCCTTGGCGCAAATAGTCGAGTGAGGATAAATGCTCGCGCCAATGGCTGTCGATGTTTTGCAGCAGCACAGCCCGCATGAACGGGGTGAATTGCTCGACACCGACCGTATCGAGTTTTTTCTGAAAGACATCATGCGCATCTTCAATCACTTTTTGCAAAATGTCTTCATCGGTGATGGCCTGCGATTGTTCGACCAGTTGTGACAATGGCAAATCGATCTGCCATTCGTTGTGCAACACCTGTTGCAAGCCCGCAATATCCCATTGCTCTTCCACAGATTCGAGCGGGACAAATTGGCGCACTAAATCGGTGAAACAACCTTCACGCAAACTGGCGATTTGCGCGGTCAGGTTTGAGGCGTCCAAAATATCATTGCGCTGCTGGTAGATGACTTTGCGCTGGTCATTGGACACATCGTCGTATTCCAACAATTGCTTGCGAATATCGAAATTGCGTGCTTCCACTTTGCGTTGTGCGCTTTCGATGCTTCGGGTCACCATGCCCGCTTCGATGGCTTCGCCTTCGGGCATTTTCAAGCGGTCCATGATGGCTTTGACCCGTTCGCCCGCAAAAATCCGCATCAGCGAATCGTCCAAGCTCAGGTAAAAACGCGACGACCCGGGATCGCCTTGACGTCCTGAACGACCGCGCAATTGGTTGTCGATGCGGCGGGACTCATGGCGCTCGGTGGCAATGATGCGCAATCCGCCTGCAGCTTTCACCTTCTCATGGTCAACCGTCCACGCTTCGCGCATCTGTTGCGCTTTGGCTGATTTGTCTG
>JBJTXF010000038.1:0-2753 GCA_046082145.1 Limnohabitans sp.
CGGGCCGTCCTTGCTGGCTTGGTATGTGGGCGATGCTTTTGCAATGGGCATGTCTGTTCAAGAAGTATTTGAACTCACGCGAATTGACCCATGGTTTTTGGTGCAGATTGAAGAAATTGTCAAGATTGAGTTGGAGTTAGAGCGCCATCAACTCGCTGACATTTCTGCTTCAGAAATGCGCCAACTCAAGCAAAAAGGTTTTTCTGATCGTCGCTTGGCGAAGCAACTTAAAACCACCGAAAAAGCTATTCGACAAGCACGTTGGGCGATGGGGGTAAGGCCTGTTTTCAAACGGGTAGATACCTGTGCAGCAGAGTTTGCTACTGATACTGCATATATGTATTCCACTTACGACCAAGAGTGTGAAGCCGCACCGACACAAAAGAAAAAAATCATGGTGCTTGGCGGTGGTCCCAACAGAATTGGACAAGGCATTGAATTTGATTATTGCTGCGTGCATGCCGCCCTCGCCATGCGTGATGACGGATTTGAAACCATCATGGTCAATTGCAATCCCGAAACAGTCTCCACCGATTACGACACCAGTGACCGTTTGTATTTCGAGCCTTTGACTCTGGAAGATGTGCTTGAGATTGTTGACAAAGAAAAACCGTTGGGTGTGATTGTTCAGTACGGCGGGCAAACGCCTTTGAAATTGGCACTCGGGTTAGAAGCAGAAGGCGTACCCATTATTGGCACCAGTCCTGACATGATTGATGCCGCTGAGGACAGAGAGCGTTTCCAGCAAATGCTGCATTCATTAGGGTTGCGCCAGCCTCCCAATGCCACGGCGCGTACAGAGACCGAAGCTTTAGAAAAAGCGCAGCAGTTGGGATATCCGCTGGTGGTTCGCCCCAGCTATGTTTTAGGTGGTCGCGCCATGGAAATCGTGCACGAGCAACGTGACCTCGAGCGTTACATGCGCGAGGCTGTCAAGGTCAGTCACGAGTCTCCCGTGCTGTTAGACCGATTTTTGAACGATGCCATCGAATGTGATGTAGATGCGATTTGCGACGGTCAACAAGTGTTCATCGGAGGCGTGATGGAGCATATTGAGCAGGCTGGCGTGCACAGTGGCGATTCCGCTTGTTCCTTGCCGCCTTATTCCCTATCTACCGCCACCATTGAAGAACTGAAACGTCAAACCACGGCCATGGCGCATGGACTGAATGTGGTCGGTTTGATGAATGTTCAATTCGCTATCCAAAATTTAAATGGCGAAGATGTGATTTATGTGCTGGAAGTCAATCCCAGAGCCAGCCGAACCGTGCCATTCGTCAGCAAGGCAACGGGAATTCAACTGGCAAAAGTGGCTGCTCGTTGCATGGTGGGTCAATCCTTGGCGGATCAAGGCATCTCGCATGAAGTGTTGCCCCCCTATTTCAGCGTCAAAGAGGCGGTTTTTCCGTTTGTGAAATTTCCAGGCGTTGACACTATTCTTGGACCCGAAATGAAATCTACCGGTGAGGTCATGGGCGTAGGTTTGACATTCGGCGAAGCCTTTGTCAAAAGCCAACTCGGCGCTGGCACCAAATTGCCACGACCCACCGATGATGTACGAAAGGTATTTTTGACCGTCAAAAATGCTGATAAGCCGCGTGCTGTAGAGGTGGCGCGTCATTTGGTGGATCATGGTTTTGAACTGGTCGCCACCAAAGGAACTGCTGCAGCCATTGCGGCGGCTGGTTTGCCAGTGATGGCCGTCAACAAAGTCACCGAAGGTCGGCCGCACGTTGTTGACATGATCAAAAACAACGAGATTGCTTTGGTCATCAACACGGTCGAGGAGCGTCGAAATGCCATTGCTGACTCGCGTCAAATTCGCATTTCATCTTTGCTTGCGCGTGTCACGACTTTCACCACCATTGCAGGTGCCGAGGCTGCCGTAGAGGGTTTGAAATACCTCGATAATCTCAGCGTTTATTCGTTGCAGGAAATGCATCTTCAATTGCAATCCTGAATTTTCCAATTTATCACTCAACAGAGCATGGCAACGATTCCAATCACCAAATTAGGCGCGGAAAAACTCAAGCAAGAGTTGCACACCTTGAAAACGGTGGACAGACCTTGGGTAATCAATGCGATCGCTGAAGCGCGTGCGCAAGGTGACTTGAGCGAAAACGCTGAGTACGATGCTGCCAAGGATAGACAAGGCTTCATCGAAGGTCGCATACAGGAGATTGAAAGCAAACTGTCCATGTCTCAAATCATCGATCCCGCTCATTTGGACGCAGGTGGGCGTGTGGTGTTTGGCGCCACGGTGGAATTAGAAGACGAAGCCACAGGAGACCGGGTGACCTACCAAATAGTGGGTGAAGACGAGGCAGATTTAAAACTGGGACTGATCAACATTAGCAGTCCAATCGCTCGGGCTTTGATAGGTAAGGAGGAGGGCGATATTGCCAGCGTGCAGGCCCCGGGGGGCGTCAAGCAATACGAAATTATCAAAGTGTCTTATGTTTGATTTTGTTTTTTGACGGATTTTTGTTTGGGCTTGGCACGTTTAACTTGTCCGCCTGCAGCAAGTCGTTGGTTGCCCAAAATAGTGACGCGCTTCATTTCAGGGCGTTGACCGCCTCTGCTGCTGTATTTCAATACTTTGAATTCGCGCGGACCTGGTTTGCGCTCAGCATCAGTTTTCTTCTCTTTGGCTTGAGGCGGTCTCCACATTACCAGTAATTTGCCGATGTGTTGAATAGGTGCAGCACTGAGTTCATCACACAGCGAGTGAAACATGGCTTCGCGGTTTTGGC
>JBJTXF010000039.1:0-2188 GCA_046082145.1 Limnohabitans sp.
GCATCACCTTTTCTAACATCACCAGGGTAACCGCTGGCAGCCATCACCACGCCCAAGGCGATCCGCCTGTCCCATTCCAATTCAAACTGCGATAAATCCATACCAGCATCTTCTGTCGCCGCCAACAGTAAACCGAGTAAATCACTTTTCAATCGCATCAGAATGGGTTGCGTTTCTGGGTCGCCCATGCGGCAATTGAATTCCAATACTTTGATGTGTCCCGAGGGGCTGATCATCAAGCCGGCATACAAAAAACCGGTGTAAGGAATACCATCTGCCATCATGCCTTGGAGTGTGGGTTGAATGATCTCTCGCATGACACGCGCATGAATTTCCGGGGTAACCACTGGTGCGGGCGAATAAGCGCCCATGCCACCCGTGTTGGGACCGAAATCACCATCCTTTAACCGCTTGTGATCTTGTGACGTGGCCAAAGCCTGCGCCTGTAAGCCTTTGGCGACCACCATGAAACTGGCCTCTTCACCCTCCAAAAATGCTTCAATGACCACACGGGGTTTGCCATGGTTGTACTGGGCATTGGCTGGGTCAAGTGCCAACATGTGGTCGATGGCTTGATGGGCTTCTTGAGCATTGAGTGCTACCACCACACCTTTGCCTGCAGCCAGTCCATCGGCTTTCACCACAATCGGCGCGCCCTTTGCATTCACATAAGCGTGGGCTTTGTCGGCTTCTTCAAAAACCTCGTGATCCGCAGTGGGAATTTGATGGCGTTTCATGAAAGCTTTGGAAAAAGCCTTGGAGCTTTCGAGCTGTGCAGCGGCTTTGGTGGGTCCAAAAATACGCAACCCATGGGCGCGAAATTCATCAACCACACCAGCGGCCAAAGGCGCTTCAGGGCCGACCACAGTCAAGCCAATCTGATGGGCTTGGGCCCATTCACGCAATGCCACGGTGTCTGTCAGCTCGACGGTTTGTAAATTTTTGTCCATGGACACACCGGCATTGCCAGGTGCGACATAAACCATTTGTACCAATGGCGAATGGGTAAGTTTCCATGCCAAAGCATGTTCGCGCCCCCCACTACCGATCACAAGTACTTTCATAATTCAGCGTTGTGATAGACCTCTTGCACATCGTCGAGGTCTTCCAAGGAATCAATGATTTTTTGCATTTTCAGACGCTCTTCTTGATGCAGCGCAACTGTGGAATCGGCACGGTAGGTAATTTCCGCCACCGCAGGCAACATGCCTGCATTTTCCAGAGCCACTTTTACCGACTCAAAAGTTGTCGGTTCGGTCAACACCTCAATGGCCCCGTCGTCATCCACCAAAACATCCGATGCACCAGCATCCAAAACCACCTCCATCACAGCTTCCTCAGATGTACCCGGTGCCAATATCAATTGACCACAATGCTTGAACTGAAATGCGACAGAGCCATCCGTGCCAAGGTTACCGCCGTGCTTACTCAATACATGCCTGACTTCAGCCACAGTTCTGACCTTGTTATCGGTCATGGTGTCCACCATAAGCGCAACACCTCGAACACCGTAGCCCTCGTATCGAATTTCTTCGTAATTGACACCTTCTAAATTGCCGGTGGCTTTGTCGATATTGCGCTTGATGGTGTCAGCAGGCATATTGGCCGCTTTGGCTTTTTCAACCGCCAACCTGAGGCGAGGATTTACTTGCAAATCGCCGCCACCTTGACGGGCTGCAACCATGATTTCGCGAATGACCCGGGTCCAAACCTTGCCACGTTTTTCATCCTGTCGACCCTTACGGTGCTGGATGTTGGCCCACTTACTGTGACCCGCCATTCAACTGGCCTCTGCTTCTTCCGGCTCTGCTGGCTCAGACTTAGACAACCGACTTTCCTTTTTTGGCAAGGGTTGTATTTCGAGTTGTACTTCTTCTTTTTCGTCGAGTCCGACTGTCAAACGTCCACCTTCTGTTAACCGACCGAACAGCAATTCGTCGGCCAGTGCACGGCGAATCATGTCTTGAATCAAGCGCTGCATTGGGCGAGCGCCCATGAGCGGATCGAAACCTTTTTTGGCCAGATATTTGCGCAATTCGTCCGTGAAGGTGACATCCACTTTCTTTTCAGCCAACTGGGTTTCGAGTTGCAGCAAGAACTTGTCGACCACTCGCATGATGACAGCTTCATCCAAGGGCTTGAAGCTGACGGTCGCATCAAGACGGTTACGAAACTCAGGCGTGAACAA
>JBJTXF010000040.1:0-3969 GCA_046082145.1 Limnohabitans sp.
GGCCTGGGCAAAAGCGAATTGGGCTTAGAGTTGATATCGCGTGGCCATGGCCTGGTGGCGGACGACGCTGTCGATTTATATCGCATCAACCAAACCACTTTAGAGGGGCGTTGCCCCGTTTTGTTGCAAAACCTGTTGGAAGTGCGCGGTATTGGCTTGCTCGACATCCAGGCGATTTTTGGCGAGACCGCGGTGCGCCGCAAAATGCGTTTGAAGTTGATCGTGCATCTGGTGCGCAAAGAAACCTTGGAGCGTGATTACGATCGCTTGCCGCATGAACCCTTGATCGACAATGTGTTGAACATTCCTGTGCGCAAAGTGGTGATACAAGTGGTGGCTGGGCGCAACATTGCCGTGCTTGTTGAGGCAGCTGTGCGCAACACCATCTTGCAGTTGCGCGGCATTGATACGTATGAAAAATTTGTCTTGCGTCACCGCGAGGCCATGCTGTCCAATCGCTTCGATTAAGCGTTTTTGAATGGGCAGGGCTTGCGCGTGCAATGCGCGTACAAGCTCAGAGCATGATCAGCAATTTCAAAGCCTTTGGCGCGTGCAATGCTGTGCTGGCGTTGTTCAATGTCCTCATCAAAAAACTCCTCCACTCGGCCACAATCTAAGCACACCAAATGGTCGTGGTGTTGGCCTTCGTTGAGTTCGTAAACCGCTTTGCCACTTTCAAACTGGCTTCGGGTAAGCAAACCGGCTTGCTCAAACTGCATCAATACGCGGTAGATGGTGGCCAGGCCAATGTCGGCGCGTTCTTGCAACACAAGGCGGTACACATCTTCTGCGCTCATATGGCGTTGGCCACTTTTTTGAAACAACTCCAAAATCGTGATACGTGGTAGTGTTGCCTTCAGGCCCGTGTTTTTCAAATCGCCGATAGATTGCATGGGTACCTTTCGCGACCATGTTCGGGAGATGATCACCCGTCGTTACAATGCAGTCATCATATCTCGCCCGTATTTCGTACATGACTCCATTGCAACCTTTACTGGCACGCAGCTGCGGGCTCTTGTTGCTGTCCAGCTTGGTGGCATGTGCTTGGGTCGACGATCCGGTGGCGCGTGCCATGCGCAAAGTGACCCCTTACCGCACAGAAGTGGTTCAAGGCAATTTTGTCTCCAAGGAACAAGTGCAGGCTTTGCGCCCCGGCATGACCCGCAATCAAGTCAAAGAAATTTTGGGTACACCTCTGATTGCCAGTGTGTTCCACGCTGACCGTTGGGACTATGCATTCACCATTCAACGCAAAGGTACCCAGCCCCAACAACGCAAGCTGTCGGTGTTTTTCCAAAACGACGCTTTCTACCGCTACCAAGGCGATGACTTGCCCAGCGAATCTGAATTCGCCGAGCGTTTGACCGCACCTGATGAAGGAAAAAAAGTGCCTCGGCTTGAGGCTACGCCGCAGGAATTGGACAAATTCAAAGTACCAAAGTCAGCGGGCAACGTATCCGACATGCAACCCGATCTCACGGTGCCTAGAAAACAATACCCTCCCTTGGAACCCGCTGCCAATTAAAGGCCTTGTTCATGCACGCCACTGTCTTGCCCTATCGCCGTATTGCCATCGCTGGTGCCGGTGGTCGCATGGGACGCATGCTGATAGAAGCTGTGGTGGGTGCAACAGACATGCAATTGGCCGCCGCATTGGACATGCCTAACAGCCCTTATTTGGGCACCGATGCCGCTGTGTTTTTGGGCCAACCCGCTGGCATACCCATCACCAGCGATCTCACTGCGGGCTTACAACATGCACAGGTGCTGATCGACTTCACCCGTCCCGAGGGCACCATGCAGCATTTGACTGCTTGCCATCGTCTGGGCGTGCAAATGGTGATTGGCACCACTGGATTCAGCGATGCAGAAAAAGCGGAAATTCAATCTGCCGCCAAAGACATTGCCATTGTCATAGCACCCAATATGAGCGTGGGCGTGAATGTCACGCTCAAACTGTTGCAAATGGCGGCGGTGGCTTTGAGCGACGGTTATGACATTGAAATCACTGAAGCCCACCATAAGCACAAAGTGGATGCGCCGTCTGGCACGGCCTTGAAAATGGGTGAGGTGATCGCCGCTGCTCAAGGGCGATCGCTCAAAGACTGCGCCGTCTATGCGCGTCACGGCCACACGGGCGAGCGAGTGCCCGGCAGCATTGGTTTCTCAACCATTCGCGCCGGCGATATCGTCGGCGACCACACGGTGATGTTCGCCACAGAAGGTGAGCGCATTGAAATCACACACAAGTCAGCCAGTCGCAGTACTTATGCCCAGGGTAGCTTGCGTGCAGCCAGATTTCTGGCGCAGCACCGCACTGGCTTGTTCGATATGTTTGACGTTTTGGGCTTGAACACAGCCCTTCCTGGCGAATGAACTTGAACGACATGATGTCGCAAAGCGATGGCCTAAGTGTCGCGGTCGCTTTGCTGTTGTTGCTGATGTCTGTAGTCAGTTGGTTCATCATTGTTTACAAATCATGGGTATTGCATCTGGCGATTCGAAACCTCTATGCTTGTAAAGCGTTGTTTTGGCAATCGGGCGATTGGGCCCAAGCCCGAGCCCACTGGCAGGCCGCTGATACGCAAGCGATGTTCATGCCCTTGCTTGACGCCGTCACACAGCCTCACCAAGGCTTGTCTGTGCAGGTGGCTGCCTCGGACCAGTTGACCCGTCGACTGCGTGAGGGCCTGCAAGCAGTTCGTGCGCGTTTGCAGTTTGGCCAAGATTGGCTCGCCACCATCGGCGCGACGGCACCATTTGTTGGCTTGCTCGGCACCGTCTGGGGCATATTCCATGCGCTTACCAATTTGGCTGTCTCAGCCCAATACACTTTGGACAAAGTGGCGCAACCTGTGGGTGAGGCCTTGGTGATGACGGCGGCTGGTCTGGCAGTGGCCATACCTGCCGTGATGGCTTACAACCTCATGGGTCGTCGCTTGGCCCGACTAGACAGCGAGCTCGAAGGCCTGGCCTACGATTTGCGCGCATTGGCCCAAGCCAAGTCTTTGCCAACTGCCTGAAGCCAAGCCATGGCATTTGGAGAATTTGAATCCCGCCCATCGCACACGCCCATGGCGGACATCAATGTCACACCCTTGGTTGACGTCATGTTGGTGCTGTTGGTGATTTTCATCATCGCTGCGCCACTGATGACTGGCGCGTTGCACATGGAATTGCCGCAAGTCGATGTGCCGGCCGGTTCTGCCAAACCGGTACCACTGGAAATCACCATCGACGCCGAAGGCGAGGTTTCTGTGGACGGGCAAGCCTTACCTATGGAGCAGTTGGCGGCTGCATTGAGCCTCAGAGCACAATCGGCCCAGGCCAGTGAAGTGCAATTGAATATCGACAAAACCGTGCCTTATGGGCGCGTGGCTGAAGCGATGGCTGAAATTCAAAAATCTGAGTTGCGCAGTGTGTCACTGGCGGTACAGCCCGCTGCGCCTAAAATCGGAACCATATCCCCGGTACCGCGCAACTGAGCGCCCACGGGGTTTCTTATTGAGCCCCATGTCACACACCGATATTTCCTCCCAGCCCCGCGCACACCCCGAATACACCGCCGCCGCCATCGAGCAAGCTGTACAAGCCGCTTGGACACAGGCCGATGTTTATCGCGTGACCGAGGATCCTCGCAAGCCCAAGTACTACGCATGCTCCATGTTGCCTTATCCCAGCGGCAAATTGCACATGGGCCATGTGCGCAACTACACCATCAACGACATGCTCACGCGCCATTTGCGCATGAAAGGTTTCAACGTGCTCATGCCCATGGGCTGGGATGCGTTTGGGTTGCCCGCTGAAAACGCTGCGTTGAAAAATGCCGTGCCACCTGCGCAATGGACCTACGACAACTGCGATTTATTCCAGACCACCAGACGACCTTTCTCGATCTTGCCCTCTGCAGGAATCCAGTTCTCAGTTGCACCGGAGAGTTGCATGCCCTCCAGTTTGCCGCCGCGGATC
>JBJTXF010000041.1:0-4426 GCA_046082145.1 Limnohabitans sp.
GTGTCGCGCAGCAATGTGGCGTAATGACCTGACAAGGGAGCCACTACCAACACAGCAGGCATATCGTGCAGGCTATGGAGTGTTTCTGCGTTGTCGCTGAATCGCTTGAAGCACAACAAATCACAAAAAGGCTTGCTGATATCAATGTGTTCTTGTACAGCGACATCTGAACCTTTGATGTGCACAGAATGGATACCAAATACAGGCTTGACATAGTCTTTGCCCAACCTGTATATCAAGTCATAAGACGCTGAGATGCGTTGAACCAGCGGAATTTGTGAAAGAGGTGAAACCGGGTTTGCAAGCATCTTGGACGATGCCTGTGCAAATTCTGCGAAAGGTTCCATCAGCGCCCGTTGGGCTTCATAGAATTGGTAAAGCATGGCTGTGACCTCACTATGTGTTTGTTGCAGTGCAATATAACAGCACAATGCCATGCTTGGCTGACAGGCTCTGAAGTCTGTCAGTTATCTGTCTGTATCCGGCACCAAAATGGGGTTTTGGCAGGAGATCTGTGGTGAACCAAGATACTTTTTTGAAAGTCGCACCTGATGTGGCTGACAAGCCTTTGCCCGTGGTGTTTTTAGGCCACGGCAGTCCCATGAACGCGATTGAGGACAATGAATTTCACCAAGGTTGGGTGCAACTGGGCGCACAGTTTGGCGCAAAACAGCGTTGGCCCATGCCCCGGTTGGTGTTGTGCGTATCGGCCCATTGGTTGACCCATGGTTGGCAAATCACTGCCAACGTGCAGCCGCCCACGATTCACGATTTCGGCGGCTTTCCCCAGACCTTGTTTGAGCAGCAATACCCCGCGCCTGGCCACCCCCAAGCGGCCCATGAAATCGCCGATTATTTAGGACATGGCGAACAGCCCATCTCGGTCTCACAAAGCACGGCATGGGGCCTGGACCATGGTTGTTGGTCAGTGCTCAAACCGATGTTTCCCAAAGCCGAAATACCTGTTTTGCAACTGAGCATGGATGGCACACGTTCGGCCAGGGAACATTTCTTTGCAGGACAAAAACTGCGCGCATTGCGTCATCAAGGGGTGCTTATCGTGGCCAGCGGAAATACCGTTCACAACTTGGGTGCGTTACAAATGCACATGGGCAACCATGAGGCTGTTGAGTGGGCAAAAAGTTTTGATGCGTGGACCGCAGAATGCATCACCGAGCATGCCTTAGCCGACTTGGCAGACTTTGAAAAACGTGGGCAAGAGGCCAGACAGGCACACCCCAGCACAGAACATTTCTTGCCTTTGTTGTATGCCGCAGGTGCAGCCAATGCTCAAGACACGGTGCATTACTTCAACACGGCTTTTCAGCTGGGTTCTATCGCCATGCGATCGGTTGTCTGGGATGACGCGTGATCGACGAGATCAAATAACGCGAGTTTGATCTGTGCGTTATGGGTAATGAGTTCACAGTCGCTCAGTGGCAACCCAGTTGTTTGGCCAGGTCGATCAAATTTTTTGCGGAATAGTCCACAGGGCCTGTCGCAACAGACTCGCCGAGCCCCGGACCATGTTCATCCGGTCGGGCAATGAATGCGGTTTTTAAACCCGCGCGGGCAGCTGCTTTCAAATCGTCTGAATGCGCTGCCACCATCATGGTTTCTTGCGGTTCACAGCCCAGCGCTGCCGCAGAGGCTTGGTAAACCACAGGTTGAGGTTTGTAGTCTTGTGCAATTTCTGCGCCGGTGATGGCATCCCAATGCCAGTGGTTGTGTCTGGCCAAATGAACCATCAATGCAATATGCCCGTTGGAGCAAGACGCCAAAACAAACGATTGACGCAACAGCGATAAGCCCTCTTTAACGTCTTGCCATTGCTCTAAATGGTGCCAGCAGTGGTTGAGCGTTTCACGAGTGGAGGCAGCGACATGTTGCCATCCGAGTTGCGAAAGAACGGTGTCTAAATTGTCTCGGTGAAGTTCGTCGAGATTGCAAAACCCGCGTTGGCCGCTGCGAATTTTTTCCATGGCTGGCTGGTACTGCGCACGCCATGCATCTGCAAAAGCATTCCAGTCGGTGTTCAAGCCCAAGGGAGAGAGCAATGCTTTAGCGTCGTGCGCAATGCTGCTGCGCCAATCGACCAAGGTACCAAACACATCAAAAACCAATGCACGTATGGTCATGGTGGTGTTATTTCAAAACGGTTGCGATGGCCTTGCATACATGGCCAATGTTTTGGTTATTCAAAGCCGCCACGCACATGCGCCCGGTGTCGGTTCCGTAAACCCCGAATTCGGAGCGCAGCCGAATCATTTGCTCTTTCGTTAGACCTGAGTAACTGAACATGCCGATTTGCCGTGTGATGAAGCCCATGTCTTGCTTGATACCGGCGTCCTTGAGTCCATCCACCAGTTTTTGACGCATGGTTTTGATCCGTACCCGCATGTCAGCAAGCTCTTTTTCCCACAACCCGCGCAACTCGGGGTTTTGCAAAACCGCGGCGACCACAGCGCCACCGTGAGTGGGCGGGTTGGAATAGTTGGTGCGAATCACAATTTTGAGCTGAGACAACACCCGAGCAGCCTCGTCGGATGATTCGCAAAGAACCGACAAAGCACCAACGCGCTCACCGTACAAACTAAAGCTTTTGGAGAACGAAGTTGCTACCAAGATGTTCAGGCCTGCATTCACAAATTTGTGGATCACAGCGCCGTCTTCTGTGATGCCGTGTCCAAACCCCTGATAGGCCATGTCAAGAAAAGCCGTCAATTGCTTTTCTTTCACCACATGAACCACTTTGTCCCAATCTTCAGAGCTGATGTCATAGCCCGTTGGGTTGTGGCAGCGAGCATGCAATACCACCACAGTGCCGGGTGCAGCTGCTCTAAGGCTATCGAGCATGCCTTGCAGATTGACGCCTCTTGCGGTCGCGTCGTAGTAGGCATAGGTCTCAACAGTGAAGCCAGCTGAGGTGAAAAGCGCTCTGTGGTTTTCCCAACTGGGATTGCTGATCAAGACCTTGGCAGACGGGTTGAGTTTTTTTAAGAAATCTGCGCCGATTTTCAAGCCACCCGTCCCACCCAAAGCCTGAACAGTTGCAACGCGACCTGCTTTGACCACAGATGAGTCTGCGCCAAACACCAGTGATTTGACAGCGGCGTCATAGGCTGCAATGCCATCGATGGGCAGATAGCCGCGCGCGGTAGGTTTGGACATCATGGCTTGTTCTGCTTGTTGCACGCATTGTAAAAGCGGCAACTTACCTTGGTCGTCGAAATAAACACCCACCCCCAGATTGACTTTGATGGGGGATTGATCCGCCGCGAATTGTTCGTTCAAACCCAAAATAGGGTCACGGGGTGCCATTTCAACGGCAGAGAAAAGTGACATGGTGCGTCCTAGGAAGAAGGAAAAAGCAGAGAAATAGAAAAACAGCGCAAACTGCGTTAGGCTTAGCGGTTTGCTGAAGATTTTAACGGCTTGCAATCCCCAGCCAGACAACCTACCGAGTGTGTGCATGAGCAGTCCCCTAACCATCACTGAAGCACCAACCGCAACCAGCCCCGCGCAAGGCGAGTGGAAAACATATGCTGGTTCTACTTTTGAGTTGTTTCAACCCTACCCGCCGGCCGGTGATCAGCCGGTCGCCATTGGCCAATTGGTCGAAGGCATGCGGGACGGCGAAATGTTCCAAACCCTACTGGGGGTGACAGGCTCAGGTAAGACATTCACGATGGCAAATGTGATTGCGCAAATGGGTCGACCTGCTATTATTTACGCGCCAAACAAAACGCTGGCCGCGCAGCTCTACAGCGAGTTGAGAGAATTTTTTCCTAAAAATGCTGTGGAATATTTCGTCAGTTACTACGACTATTACCAGCCTGAAGCCTACGTGCCGCAGCGCGATTTATACATTGAAAAAGACAGTGCCATCAATGAGCATATTGAGCAAATGCGATTGTCTTGCACCAAAAGTTTGCTTGAGCGACGAGACGTGATCATCGTCGCGACGGTCTCTGCGATTTACGGTATAGGCGAGCCCGAGAGCTATCACCAGATGGTGATGACATTGCGCGTGGGTGACAAGCCCGGACAACGCGACATCATTGCGCAATTGGTACGTATGCAATACGAACGCAATGACATGGAGTTTTCACGCGGGCGTTTTCGGGTGAGAGGCGACACGATTGATGTGTTTCCTGCCGAGCACAGCGAATTGGCGATTCGCATCGAATTGTTCGATGACGAAATTGAAAGCCTGCAATTGCTCGATCCGCTGACTGGACGTGTCATTCAAAAAATTCCTCGCTTCACGGTTTATCCGTCCAGCCATTATGTGACGCCAAGAGACAAGGTGCTGGCCGCTGTTGAAACCATCAAACAAGAGCTGGGTGATCGTTTGAAAGAATTGGTGGGCATGGGCAAATTGGTTGAAGCGCAGCGACTTGAGCAGCGCACCCGTTTTGACTTG
>JBJTXF010000042.1:0-6320 GCA_046082145.1 Limnohabitans sp.
ATGCTCAACATCGCCATCAAGGCGGCGCGGGCGGCCGGCACCATCATCAACCGCGCAGCACTTGATGTGGAATCGGTCCGGGTCTCCAAAAAAATGGAGAACGACTTTGTCACCGAGGTCGATCAAGCGAGCGAAAACGCCATCATCGATACCCTGCTCACTGCCTACCCTGACCACGGCATCTGGGCGGAAGAGTCCGGACGCACCCACGGTAACCCCCATGCGGAACATGTCTGGATCATCGACCCGTTAGACGGCACCACCAACTTCATTCACGGTTTTCCTTTTTATTGCGTCAGCATTGCTTTGCAAAGCCGAGGCCGTTTGGAACAAGCCGTGGTTTACGACCCGACGCGCAACGATTTGTTCACTTCCACACGTGGCCGTGGCGCCTTTCTTAACGACCGGCGCTTACGCGTGAGCAAACGTATTCGCTTGAAAGAATGCCTGATCAGCACAGGTTTTCCGTTCAGGGACGGTGATGATTTCAATGCTTACCTGAGCATGATGTCGCAAGTGATGACGCGTACCGCAGGCTTGCGCCGTCCCGGTGCCGCAGCACTGGATTTGGCCTATGTGGCCGCTGGTTTCAGTGATGGATTTTTTGAAACGGGTTTGCACCCCTGGGACATGGCCGCTGGCGCTCTGCTGGTCACCGAAGCGGGCGGATTGGTCGGCAACTTCACCGGCGAAGCCGATTTTTTGCAACAACGCGAATGCCTGGCAGCCAACCCCAAAATTTATGGCCAACTCGTGACCTTGCTTCAACCCTATTCCAAATTTGCAGGGGTTGCAGACAAAGCCACCGCCGCCAAAGCGATTGACGACGTCAGCAAAATCATTGCATCGGGCCAATAAACTTTTAAACGCGTTGTGTGACCATGGCCGACACATCAATGCATACCCCCATGATGACCCAGTACCTGGGTCTGAAAGCAGATTTCCCCGACACACTGCTGTTCTATCGCATGGGCGATTTTTACGAGCTGTTTTATGAAGATGCAGAAAAAGCCGCTCGATTGCTTGACATCACCTTAACGCAACGCGGCCAGTCTGCCGGTCAACCCGTGGTCATGGCCGGTGTGCCTTTTCACTCGGTCGACAGCTACTTATCGCGTTTGATCAAACTGGGTGAATCGATCGCGATTTGCGAGCAAGTTGGCGAAGTGGGTGGCAAAGGTCCGGTCGAGCGAAAAGTGGTGCGCGTGGTCACGCCCGGCACCTTGACCGATGCCGAATTGTTGAACGACAAAACCGAAGCCTATGTATTGGCAGTGCATGCCAGCGAGCGTGCGGGCAAAGCCCAAGGTTGTGGATTGGCTTGGCTGAGTGTCACCGAAGGTGAACTTCGCTTGGCTGAATGTGCAGCGGGTGAATTACCTGCATGGTTGGCTCGCATTGCACCGAGCGAAGTGATTCACAGCAGAGAATTGCCCGCGCATTTGCTGCCGTTTCTACAAGGCGTGAGTGTGAAGTCCGAGCGGCCGTCATGGACGTTTGACAGCGCCTTAGGCCAGCGCAAATTGCTTGAGCAATTGCAAGTGGCTTCTTTACAAGCATGGCAAGCGCAAGATTTGATGCATGCGCATGCGGCTGCATCGGCTTTGTTGGCCTATGCCGAACACACGCAAGGGCGCCGTCTGTCGCATGTCAAAGCCCTCAAAGTTGAGCGCAACGACGAACGCATTGATTTGCCCGCCACCACTCGCCGCAACTTGGAACTCATTCAAACCTTGCGTGGTGAAGACAGCCCCACTTTGTTTTCGTTGATGGACACGTGCATGACAGGCATGGGCAGTCGCACGCTCAAACGCTGGTTGTTGGAGCCACCGCGCGAACGAAGCCTGGCTCAACAGCGGCTTGATGCGGTGGCAGCCCTGCAAGGCCAGCACGGCACAGGTGTTTGGCGCGATTTGCGCACTGCTTTGAAAGGCTTGGGTGATGTGCAACGCATCAGTGCGCGCATAGCTTTGCGCCAAGCGCGGCCCCGAGAGTTGGTGGCACTGGGTCATGCCTTGGCACGCGCCACGCAACTGCCCGATCTTTTGCAAAACGCAGCGAACACACCCTGGCTGCAAACCTTATGCAAATCGCTGATATCGCCGCCCGCATGCATCGATTTACTGCAACGCGCTTTGTTGCCCGAACCCTCGGCTATGGTGCGTGATGGCGGCGTGATCAACCACGGTTTCGACAGCGAATTGGATGAACTTCGGCATATCCAAACCAACGGCGACAGTTTTTTGTTGGCGCTGGAAGCACGCGAGCGTGAACGCACGGGTATCGGCAACCTCAAAGTGCAATACAACCGGGTACATGGTTTTTATATTGAAATCAGCCAAGGCCAACTTGACAAAGTTCCCGACGATTACAGACGGCGTCAAACGTTGAAAAATGCCGAGCGCTTCATCACCCCGGAGCTCAAGGCCTACGAAGACAAGGCCTTGTCTGCACAAGAACGCGCATTGGCCCGGGAAAAATGGCTGTACGAGCAATTGCTCGATCAATTGCAACCGTTTGTGCCCGCGCTGTCTCAAGTGGCCTGGGCGTTAGCTATCTTAGATGTTCTGGCCTGCTTAAGCGAACGTTCGCTGACGCTCAATTGGTGTGCACCGGTGTTGGTCAACACGCCCGGTATCGAGATCACGCAAGGCCGTCATCCGGTGGTCGAAGCGCGATTGGCCGAAACCGGTGGCAACTTTATTGCCAACGACACCCAAATTGGTCCCACCCATCGCATGCAAATCATCACCGGCCCCAACATGGGCGGTAAATCCACCTACATGCGACAAGTGGCGCTCATCGTTTTGCTGGCCAGTATCGGCAGCCATGTGCCTGCCAGTGCTTGCCGTTTGGGACCGATTGATGCCATACACACACGCATCGGCGCTGCGGATGATTTGGCCAATGCACAGTCGACATTCATGCTTGAAATGACGGAAGGGGCGCAGATTTTGCAAGCCGCCACACCACACAGTTTGGTGTTGATGGATGAAATCGGGCGAGGCACTTCCACCTTTGATGGCTTGGCATTGGCCGGTGGCATTGCCACGTATTTGCACGACAAATCGCAGTCTTTCTGTTTGTTTGCCACACATTATTTTGAATTGACCGAGTTTGCAGCGTCGCACCTTGCGGCGGTCAATGTGCACGTGAGCGCTGCCGAAAGTGGCAAAGACATTGTGTTTTTGCATGAAATACAACCCGGTCCTGCCAATCGCAGCTATGGCATTCAAGTAGCCCGCTTGGCAGGTATGCCAAGCAGCGTGTTAAACCACGCCAAGCATGCCTTGGCCTCGCTTGAAAACGATGCGCAACATGCGCGCGTTCAAGTGGACTTGTTTCAGGAACCTCCCCAAGACCTGGATCAAGGGCCTACCCCTTTGCAAACAGCTTTGGACCGATTGGATCCCGATCAAATGAGCCCGCGCGAAGCGCTGGATGCGCTGTACGCTCTGAAAAAAATGCTATGACGCCCGCACAACCTAAAGCGGTTCCATCGGGCGCTCCACGGGTGCTTTTTTTTCATGGCAACAGTTTTCCAGCCAGCACTTACAACGTCATGCTCAACGCTTTGCGACAACGTGGAATGCAGGTCCATGCTTTGGAAAAAATCGGACACAACCCCGAATTTCCTGTGACCAGCAACTGGCCGCATTTGGTACAAGAAGTGCATGCATTTGCACAACCCTTGATTGCTTCACACCCGGGTCCGGTGGTACTTGTCGGTCATTCGCTCGGTGGCATGCTAAGCCTGATGATGGCCGCCCAATACCCCGCACTGGCTCACGCGGTGGTGATGATTGACGCCCCTGCCGTCGGCGGCCTTCAAGCCAAAGTTTTGCAAATCTCCAAATCCTTGTCTTTGACCAAAACATTTTCACCTGGGGCCATCAGTCGAAAACGACGTAACGAGTGGCTTTCGCTGGAAGATGCCCATGCCCATTTCGCCAGGAAAAAAGTATTTGCACGCTGGGATCCGCAAGTGCTGACAGACTATGTCACCCACGGCACACATGACATAAAAACACCTGAAGGCATAAAACGCGTGCTGAGTTTTGATCGCGACATTGAATCACTGATTTACGAAACGATTCCGCACAACCTAGAGCGTTTATTGAAAAAAAATCCGCTGGCCTGCCCTGTCAGTTTGGTCGCTGCACGTCATTCGCGCGAGATGCGTTTGGCGGGTGCGGATTTCACCCAAAAAATCACCAAAGGGCGAATTTGCACCATTGACGGCACACACTTGGTACCCATGGAAAAACCTTTGGTCACCGCTGCTGCGGTGGAGGCGGCTATCTTGAACATGTTGAGCCTCAGGGTTGCCAGATCACCCAACCCTGATGGGCTGTGACCAACACCACCACGCCAAACCCTATGCGATACCACGCAAATGGCACAAAGTTATGCGTGGATATGTAGCGCAACAACCACCGCACACAAGCCCAAGCACTGAGAAATGAAAACACCAGCCCGACGGTAAACACAGGTACATCAGCCATACCGAACAGTGCCCGCTCTTTGTAAAGACTGTAAACACCGGCACCGATCAAGGTGGGGATGGCCAGATAAAAAGAAAATTCGGTAGCTGCTTTGCGTGATAACCCCAGCAACATACCGCCGATGATGGTTGCACCACTGCGACTGGTCCCGGGCACCATGGCCAAACATTGGACCAAGCCTACCTTGAGGGCGTCTAACGGCGTCATGCTCTCCACGTTAACAATTCGCACATGGTCATCAGGGTGGCCGTCGTGCAAGGGTTTGCGCCCCCATCGTTCCACCCACAAAATAATCAGACCACCGATGATGAAAGCAGTGGCCACGACAGTTGGGGTGAACAAATATGCTTTGATGGTTTTGCCCAGTAACAAGCCCAAAACGACAGCAGGCAAAAAACCAATCAACACATTGACCGCAAACCGACGCGCTAAACGCTGTGTGGGCAAAGCCAAAACTGTTTGGCTGATTTTTTCCCAAAACACCAACACCACAGCAAATATCGCCCCGGTCTGAATCGCAATCTCAAATACCTTGGCCTTATCGTCGTTAAAACCCAGCAAAGCACCCGCCAAAATCAGGTGACCGGTGGAAGAAATAGGTAAAAACTCGGTCAGACCCTCCACGATGCCCATGACTGCGGCTTTCAAAAGCAACATGAAATCCACGACGTATCCTTTTGATTAATTTGGATTTATTCTAAACTCATCAAAAACTAAAGCTTTGCGCAAGAGGCGCAAGCCTTGTTTTGTATTAATATGT
The DNA here is from genome assembly GCA_046082145.1 of Limnohabitans sp. GTDB lineage: Bacteria > Pseudomonadota > Gammaproteobacteria > Burkholderiales > Burkholderiaceae_C > Limnohabitans. The sequence goes on from JBJTXF010000042.1 coordinate 5,266, forward strand.
CATACAAATCAAGGAGTTCCCATGAGCATGCTCACACTGCGTTTAGACGCCGAACTTGAGGCCCAATTAAACAACTTGGCAGCACTGACCGGCACCAGCAAAAGCGAACTGGCAAGGCAAGCCCTGCAAGCCCATGTATTCAAGCTGCAATGGGAGGCTGCCGCCACACCTTTGGCTCCTCACTTCTTGGCCGCAGGTGTGTACTCGGATGACGATGTGATGAAGCTGTGCGACTCCTACCGGCAAGAGCGCCGCGAGATCAACCACAGCCGCAACACCCAACCGTGAAAGTGTTTGTCGACAGCAATGTGTTGATTGCCGCATTGCGAGGCTCAGCGCTGTGTCGGCAGTTGCTTTTTCAGGTTCAAGGAGCCACAAGGCAAGAGCTGTTCATCAGTGACACCGTGTTGCGTGAGACCGCCCGAATTCTTCGCCACAAAATGGGCGTGCCGCCAAGGGTGATTGCTGCCCAGCTAGCCCAAGTGGCAGAATTGCTGCAAGTCGCTCCTCGGTCATCTGCCCCCATCCCTTGTCCTGACCCCGATGACGGCTGGGTGCTGGCCGACGCGGTGCAAACCGGTACAGATTATTTTGTAACTGGCGATAAGGTGTTGTTAGCCATGTATACCGCCCAAACCATGCGTATTGTTACCCCACGCGAATTGATGGATCAGGTCTATCGGGGCATTCCAATTGCAAGGTTTGAGGCGCATGAAGAGTCTCCGACCTATTCCGTATAAATAATAAAAAAAAAGATAACGAATTGATGGGCTCAAGAGAACAAATCAGAATGCGTACCCGCCCGAACAAAGCTGATGCGGTTCTCAAGCACTTGGTAAATCAACAAAAAATCTCCGCCAACATGGCATTCACGGTGGTCTGACCAGTCGCCCTTGAGGGGGGTGGTCTAGCCACTCAGGGCCCAGCGGCGTATCGTTGGCCATCAATAGCAACATAACTTCTCTCAGCCTCGCCATGTCGTAACGCCCCGAATGCGACAAACGCTGCCAGTCCTTCAAAAACACCTTGGTGTAATTGGCTAGACGAGGGGGGTC
>JBJTXF010000043.1:0-2333 GCA_046082145.1 Limnohabitans sp.
TAGCGGTCGTGCGTGATAGCCACCACGGTGCCTGAAAAACGTGCGAGAAACTGTTCCAACCAATCGACAGACTCGGCGTCCAAATGGTTGGTCGGCTCGTCAAGCAGCAACATGTCGGGCTTGGAGAGCAGCAACTGGCACAAGGCGACGCGGCGTTTTTCACCGCCGGACAAATGTTCGATCACTGCGTCCCACGGGGGCAATCGCAAAGCGTCAGCGGCGATTTCCAATTGGTGTTCGCTGTTGTCGCTGCCTGCTGCGGCGATGATGGCTTCGAGCTGTCCTTGTTCTGCGGCCAAGGCATCAAAATCGGCATCTTCCTCGGCATACGCTGCATACACCTCTTCCAAGCGTTGTTTGGCTTGGATGACTTCTTCCATGCCACCCTCGACCGCTTCGCGCACGGTTTGTTCGGGGCGCAACTTGGGGTCTTGCGGCAAGTACCCGATGCGCAAACCGGGCATCGGCTGCGCTTCGCCTTCAATCTCCTTGTCTAGGCCAGCCATGATTTTGAGCAGCGTCGACTTGCCAGAACCGTTCAAACCCAACACACCGATCTTGGCGCCCGGAAAAAAACTCAGCGATATGTCTTTCAAGATTTGGCGCTTGGGCGGCACGATTTTGCCGACCCGGTTCATGGTGAAAACGTATTGGGACATGGGATAACTCTCTGGAGATGGCGCCACACTGTGTGACGATGGGTAACTCGCGATTATCTATGCAAGAAGTGGCGTCTTTTTTACGTGTAATGAATAGGGCCAGACAGTCAGCATTAAATACATGTACTTGGCAACCGATAAGCGCTTGAATTTAGATCAGTCAGCACAGTGGTTTTGACTGAACTCATTCAAGGACACGATGGAACAGGCACAAGCCCGCTCAAACTCAACAGCTATAGCCCGCAAATCGAGATCGCCAGAAACCAGAAATTGAGCTTTTCCAACCACTGCCAGGTGCATGAACGGCAAATCCAGCGCATCACGGCATTCGGGCACCCAAGGTAATTTCTGAGGAATACGCACGGTTTCGGCATAAGGCAGGTAGTCGGCCAGCAATTCGTCTTGTTCATCTTGAGACAAATGGAACTTGGGATAAGCCAACACACGAATCAACTCTTGCACTGTGGCCGTACTAACCAATGGCAACACCCGCCCACGCTGCCAAGCCAAGCGCAACTGCCCAGCCTCGCCGCCACGAAACACCAAGCCTGACAACACCACATTGGTGTCCAACACGGCACGAACAGGTAAGTTCATGCTTTGGGTTTGGTCTTGTTAACAATGGCCTTTTTGGCTGAGGTCTTCATGGGTATAACCTGGCTAATTTCATACGTGGCAGCCGACTCATTGACCATCGCGGGAGCGGTCTGAGCCAATCGGCCCCAAGCCACTGCGGCGAATATGTCTTCTTTGGTCAGATCAAGCTCCTCGAGTTTTGCGCGTACCGCGTCGCCGCGCTGAATGCGCACCGGGGTAAGTATGAGTTGGCCGCCGCGTGCCTCGACATCAAAGTATTCGGTGGCACCCACGGCCTGCGTCAGGCTCTTGGGCAGGGTAAGCTGGTTTTTGGAAGTGATTTTGGCGAGCATGGCTTTTTCCGAAAGAAAGGAATCCTTACTTTATATCAAAAATACGTATTTTTACAAGCAACACACAGCATGCGATTATTAGCAAGAGACAACATCAAGCCATTCTTGGAAGTTTGACCTCCCTCTTATGCTTTCATGCCATAATGTTTTGAGTTGTGGCCACCAGTCGCTTCAACATCAGCGCTTCTGCTGGGGCGGGATCCCTCAAACACTTTGTTTGACACTTACCTGCCCACCTGTGTTTCCTCGGTCTATCGCTGGCTGCCATCCATGGGCAGAACAGACCGAAACCCAAAGCGTCGTTCAACCGTACGCTCCTTTATGAATTTTGATGAATTGAATTTGGCTCCGGCCATCCTGAAAGCTGTGCGCGAGCAGGGCTACGAATCCCCAACCCCTATTCAAGCCCAAGCCATTCCTGCGGTATTGGCCGGACATGATTTGCTGGCGGGTGCACAAACCGGAACCGGTAAAACAGCGGCGTTCACGTTGCCCCTGTTGCACAAATTGAGCATGTCACGCAGCGCCACCAACCGCTTTGGCGTGTTCGGCATACGTGCGTTGGTGCTGACGCCCACACGCGAATTGGCCGCACAAGTTGAAGAGTCGGTCCGTCATTACGGCAAGTACCTGCAATTGAAGTCAGCGGTTATTTTTGGCGGTGTGGGTATGTCAGCGCAAATTGATGCTTTGAAAAAAGGGGTGGATATTTTGGTGGCCACCCCCGGACGCTTGCTGGATTTGC
>JBJTXF010000044.1:0-6930 GCA_046082145.1 Limnohabitans sp.
TCAACCCAACCATGCATTGTGGAAAAAGTTTGACCAGGCTTGTAACCGCGCCTATCCTTTTGTACAGGAATGGTTGGAAAAAGCCAAAGCCGAATCGCTGGCGCACCGCGAACAACGGCTGGCTTTGCTGGCTGAAGTGGCTGCTTGGACCCAAGCCCATGTAGCCAATACCGATTGGAAAAAACAAGCCCGTGAGTTGCATCAGTTCTCGGAGCGCTGGCGCAACAGCGGCCATTTGAGCGAAAAAACCTTTGCGGAATTACAAGTTCAATGGAAAGCCGCAATGTCTAGCGCACATGCCGCTTTGGAGAATGCCCAAGCGCAAAGCATTGCTAAGCGCCGCGCCATGATCGAAGAAGCCAAGCAGTTGTCCAGTGCCGCCGTGCTCAAGATCGATGCGGTCAAGTCTCTGCAACAGCGTTGGCAAGCCGAATCGCAGGCGGCGCCGCTCGAGCGCAAATTGGCCCAAAAACTCTGGGATGCATTCAGACAACCATTGGATGAGGCATTTCAGCGCAAAACGCAAGACCGAAGCAAGCAAGCCCAAGCCTTGTCTGCCCATGATCAAGCTGTTTTGGCGGCTTCACTGGACCTGGAAAAAGCCATTGCGCAAGCAGATGCCGCAGTCATTCGCCATGCCATGCAACGTTTGAACGAAGCGGTGACAGCGCAGCCCGCGTCTGCTGCGCCTTTGGTGGCCTCGCCCGTTGCACCTGATGCGGCTTCGCCCGATACCTCTGTAGCCTTTGAAGCAGCGGCACCTCACGAGACACCGGTTTCTGAAGAACAAGCCGTAAACCCCGATGCACCCGAGCCGAACACAACAGCGCCCAAGCCAGTTGCTCCTGCGAAAAAAGTGGTGGCTGTTCGCGGAGACGATCGACCCGGACAGAAAAAATCCGAACCTGTGGTTGCAGGACGTTTTGGCGACAAACCAGGCGCACGTCGCAACGATCGCGACCCGCCTGCACGTCGCTCAGACCGGGATGCACCGCGCTTGCGTGATGCGTTCGCCGAACGCGGCCCCCGGCTAGGTGATGCCGCATACCGCGCCCAGCGCCATGCGGTTGAGCAGGCTGAGGCGGCCTTGAAAAAATTGGCGATGCAAGCCCATGGCGAAGTGCTGGTGCATCTGTTGTCAGCATGGCAGCAGCGGCAAGCAGAGCAATTGCCTTCGGCCAAAGAACTGGGTTCAAGACTCACAGCTGGGCAACGTCAGGATTGGGTGCATGCGCTGAAATCTCAAGCCTCAGGTGACTCGTCTACGGCATTGTTGCGCTTGGAAATGGCTGCGGATGTAAGCACACCTGCAGACTATCAAGCAGACCGTCGAGCCCTGCAATTGCAGTTGTTGACCAAGCGGCAAGAAGCACCGCCTGCGCAAACCTGGGTAAACGATGTAGCCGCCGTATTACAAACCCCCCACACACCAGTGGCAGCACAACGCTTACAAAACGCCCTGAGGTTTTTACTCAGGCGGTGATCGGGCGGGGCAATGCGTGTCTAGAAAAGCCTGTGCCGCGTTGCCATACCACGGACTGTAAACGGGGCGGGGTGGCTGAGGCTTCCCAGTCGCTCAAAACAATCCGCTCAAAAGGTGGTGTCATGCGGTGGTCTTGCGGCATATGGGTGTGTCCGTGTATCAGCACTGACGCACCGCAAGCTTTGAGCCATTGCACACAGGCGTTTTCATCGACATCTGCCCAGTTGTCCATCATGGTTTTGTTGGCAAGACTGTGTGCTTTCAAGGTCTTGGCCAGTTCTATGCGGTCTTGCAAGCTGCTGGCGTTCAACTGCACCAGGCTTTGCGAAGCACGTATGGTTTTGCGATAAGCTTGGTAAGCGGTGTCTGACAAGCACAGCGCATCACCGTGGCTGACCAGCCATGGTTGGCTGTCAGCCTGTACCAAGCAAGGATCGCTAATGGCTGTTATGCCAGCCGCAGCACATGCGGTCGGGCCAAATAAGAAATCGCGGTTACCCACCAACCCGTAAATAGGCAAGGTTTGGCTCAAGCTGCGAAGGCGGGCCAGACACTCGCGTTCAAAAACCGCTGATGGGTGTTGCAATATGTCATCGCCCAACCAAACATCGAACAAGTCACCCAAGATAAACAGTGCATCGGCACTCAGGGTGTGTAAATGTTCTGCCCATGCTTGAAAAGTGACAGGCTCGTTCGCCTGCAAATGCACATCTGACAAAAAGGCAATACGTTGGCAATGGCGCAAATCCAGTGTGGTGAGCGTAGCAGGCAAAGGTGCCGCCAATACGTCCTCATTAGGCATACGCAGACAGATTCAAAGCAGCACGGCCTTGGTGATCAGCACATCGTCTTTGGGGACATCGTCATGAAAGCCACGACGACCAGTGGGCACTTGTGTGATGGCATCCACCACCTCGGTTCCAGCGACAACTCTGCCAAAGACAGCATAACCCCAACCCGAAGGCGTGGGCGAGGTGTGGTTGAGAAAGTCGTTGTCTTTGACATTGATGAAAAACTGCGCAGTGGCTGAATGCGGATCGCTGGTGCGTGCCATAGCGACTGTGTAGCAGTCGTTGGTCAAGCCGTTATTGGCTTCGTTTTCCAACTTGGTACCCACTTTCTTTTCTTTCAGACCAGGCCCCATGCCACCGCCTTGCACCATGAAGCCGGGAATGACGCGGTGAAAAATGGTGTCGTCGTAATGGCCTTTTTCAACATAGCTGATGAAATTGGCAACGGTTTTGGGTGCCTTGTCCGCATCAAGCTCGAGCGTGATGACACCGTGTTCTTGGATATGCAGTTCGACTTGAGGATGGGGCATGGTTACTTCACCAGAGTGGCAGATTGGATAACAACGGGTGTCTGGGGGACATCCGTCGGGAAGGGGCCACCCGGGCCGGTTGGCATGGCTTTGATGCGATTAACAACTTCCATGCCAGAGATAACTTTGCCGAAAGCAACATAACCCCATCCTTGTGACGAGGGCGCTTGGTGATCCAGAAAATCGTTGTCTTTGACGTTGATGAAAAACTGCGCGGTGGCTGAGTGCGGGTTGTTGGTGCGAGCCATGGAGAGTGTGCCAACGGTATTGCGCAATGCACCGTTGGCTTTGGCATCCACACCTTCGTGTTTGATGGGGGGGCGGGTGTTTTTTTCGTTGTACTTGGTGTCGTAGCCGCCGCCTTGGATCATGAAATTGTTGATGACACGGTGAAACAAGGTGCCGTTGTAATGTCCGTCACGCACATAGCCCAAAAAGTTTTCCACGGTCTTAGGGGTTTTGTCGGGGTATACCTCGACCACAAATTCACCCGCACTGGTGACAAATTTGATTTGCGGGTTGGGAGACTGCGCAATAGCAGTGACTGCAAAGCACATCACAAAGCCGATAGTGCAACGGTAGATATTTTGGATCATGGTGGAGTCAAGGTGAGTTGAAGTGCGGGTTGAAGGGCCGTGGTTTTTTGCTGCAGCGATTTGTCAGCGCCGCGCAGACGAGTGGCTGTGTCGTAAGAACGCTGCGCCAAATGAATGAGTATGTCACCTTTGTTTTCATGGGCGGTGGCGTAATCGGGGTTATTGCGCAGAGCGTTTTCAAACGCTTGCAGAGCTTGATCAAGACGGCCTTTGGCGGCCAGCATCACACCCAAGTTGTTTTGTACTTCAGGCAATTCCGGGTATTCACGGGAAAGCTCTTGGTAGGTGTCAAACGCTTCATCGGTGCGTTGGAGTTGTTCTAACAAGCGGGCTCGCCAAAAGCGCATTTGCGGGTCGCGCGGTTGTTCTTGCAAATAGGTTTCAGTGATCCACAGTGCGTTGTTCCAGTCTCGTCGCATCATGCTTTTTTGCACTTCGTCGTGAGGTGTGCCCTTGTAAGTTTGAGCATTGACAGTTTGCGCTTGCACACTGAAAGAGCCAACGATCAGCCAAATTAGCCAAAGAATCGTTCTGGATGCGGGTACCCAAGGCGCGAAATTTGGCGTTAAAAAAAACTGAAAAAGTGGCATAGAAATAAAAATTGTTGGCACCTGTCAAAAAGATGCAAACCTGGGGACCTCGCTATACTGAAGCCATTGTAGTAGAGTGACATGACGCACTTTTAGAGCGCAATTACCTCCCAATTCAAGCAACATGGCCCTTCGAATTTTCAACACGCTTGCGCGTGAATGGCAGGTTTTCGAACCGCTTACACCAGGTCATGTGCGCATGTATGTGTGCGGTATGACGGTCTACGACCTTTGTCACATGGGTCATGCGCGTTCTATGGTGGCTTTCGACGTGGTGCAACGCTGGCTCAAGCAATCGGGTCTGCAAGTGACTTATGTGCGCAATATCACTGACATAGACGACAAAATCATCCGGCGTGCCACCGAAAACGGCGAAACCATACGCGCATTGACAGACCGCATGGTGCAAGCATTGCACCAAGATGCCGATGCATTAGGTATTGAGCGCCCGCAGGCCGAGCCCCGGGCAACCGACCATGTCAGCGGCATGCTGAGCTTGATTGCCAATCTCGAGCAAAAAGGTTTGGCCTATCGCAGCCCCAACGGCGATGTCAATTTTGCGGTTCGCAAATTTCCAGGCTACGGCAAGCTATCGGGCAAATCACTTGACGAATTGCACGCCGGTGAACGCGTCGCCGTTCTCGATGGCAAAGAAGACCCGTTGGATTTTGTGCTGTGGAAATCTGCCAAAGCCGATGAACCTTCAGACGTGAAATGGGACAGCGAATTTGGCAGCGGTCGGCCCGGTTGGCATATCGAATGCTCGGCCATGTCATGCAACTTATTGGGCGAATCATTTGACATCCACGGTGGCGGTGCAGATTTGCAGTTTCCTCACCACGAGAATGAAATTGCGCAAAGCGAAGGCGCTCATGGCGTGCCCATGGCGCGTTTTTGGATGCATAACGGATTCATCAATGTGGACAACGTCAAAATGTCCAAAAGCCTTGGCAACTTTTTCACCATACGCGATGTGCTCCAGCGCTATCGCCCTGAAGAAGTGCGGTTTTTCGTGGTGCGCAGCCACTACCGCAGTCCTTTGAATTTCAGTGACCAACATTTGGACGATGCCAAGGCTTCACTCAAGCGTTTGTACACCGCTTTGCAAGCCGTGCCGCCGCAAACTGTGACCATCGATTGGCACCAACCGCAAGCCGCGCGTTTCAAAGCGGCCATGGACGAAGATTTCGGCACACCCGAAGCGGTGGCAGTGTTGTTTGATTTGGCGGCAGAAGTCAATCGCACGCAGTCGGTGCAAGCCAGCAGTTTGCTCAAAGCATTAGGCAGCGTGTTGGGCTTGTTGCAAGCCGATCCGTTGGTTTTTTTACAAACCAGCCACACAGACGCAAACAACAGCGACACGCAACAGATCGAAGCGCTGATTGCCGAGCGGGCCACCGCCAAAGCTGCGCGTGAATTCGCCCGAGCTGATCAGATTCGCCAGCAACTCAGCGACATGGGTGTGGTGCTGAAAGACTCTGCCCAAGGCACACAATGGGAGCGTGCCTGATGGCCAGTCGCCCGTTGCAAATCAAGCGGGTCACCCCAGAATACTGGGAAGAAGCCTGTCGGCATCTGGCCAAAAAAGACCGCGTCCTGCGTCGTTTGATTCCCATGTTCGGCGACGCTTGTTTGGAGTCGCGTGGCGATGCATTTGTCACATTGGCTCGCAGTATCGTGGGGCAGCAAATTTCTGTCAAAGCCGCGCAATCGGTGTGGGACAAATTTGCTGCGCTTTGCAAAAGCATGACACCTGCCAACGTGCTCAAACTCAAAGTAGACAATATGCGCGGGGCAGGCTTGTCTGCACGCAAAGTTGAATACCTGGTGGACTTGGCGCTGCATTTTTCTAATGGCGCAGTTCACACCCGCAAATGGGCTGACATGGACGACGAGTCCATCATCGAAGAGCTGGTTGCCATCCGAGGCATTGGCCGCTGGACCGCTGAAATGTTTTTGATTTTTTATTTGTTGCGTCCGAACGTGTTGCCCTTGGATGACGTGGGCTTGATCAACGGTATCAGCAAAAATTATTTTTCCGGTGAGGCGGTCAGCCGCAGCGATGCCCGCGAAGTCGCTGCCGCTTGGAAACCTTATTGCAGCGTAGCAACTTGGTATATTTGGCGCTCGCTGGATCCTCAGCCAGTGGCTTACTGAAGCGACGCTGCCTCTGAGCCCTCAAGGAGAATCGATTGGCCAAGAAAACTTTTCTCGATTTCGAGCAACCCATCGCGGAGTTAGAAACCAAAATTGAAGAATTGCGCTATGTGCAGGTCGAATCGGCTGTCGACATCTCAGAAGAAATAGAGCAGCTGTCTAAAAAAAGCCTGCAACTTACCAAAGATATCTACAGCGATTTGTCACCTTGGCAGATCACCAAAATAGCCCGGCATCCTGAACGTCCCTACACGCTGGATTATGTCAATGAAATTTTCACTGACTTTGTGGAGATGCATGGCGACAGGCATTTCGCCGACGATTTGAGCATGGTGGGCGGCTTGGCCCGATTCAATGGCAATGCATGCATGGTCATCGGCCAGCAAAAAGGTCGCGACACCCGTGAGCGCACCGCGCGCAATTTCGGCATGACCCGTCCTGAAGGCTACCGCAAAGCGTTGCGCTTGATGCAGACCGCTGAAAAATTCAAGCTGCCTGTTTTTACATTTGTGGACACACCGGGGGCTTTCCCCGGCATCGACGCCGAAGAGCGCAGCCAAAGTGAAGCCATTGGGCGCAACATTTTTGAAATGGCGCAATTGCAAGTGCCGATTATCACCACCATCATTGGCGAGGGCGGTTCTGGCGGTGCGCTGGCCATCAGTGTGGCTGATCAATTGCTGATGTTGCAATATTCCATTTACTCGGTTATCAGTCCAGAAGGATGCGCATCCATTTTGTGGAAAACCTCTGACCGTGCCTCCGATGCTGCCGATGCCTTGG
>JBJTXF010000045.1:0-2554 GCA_046082145.1 Limnohabitans sp.
TCTTTTTGTGCCAATCCATAAGCCCAATCACGGAAGCCACCTTCGGTGTATTTCATGATGTTGCCTTTGTGCACGATCGTCACACTCGGCTTGTCGTTGTCAATCGCGTATTGAATGGCTTTGCGCATCAAACGCTCTGTACCTTCTGTCGAAACTGGTTTGATACCAATACCTGAAGTGTTGGGGAAACGGATTTTTGTGACGCCCATTTCGTCGATTAAGAACTTAATCAATTTCCTCGCTTTGTCTGACTCAGCCTCGTACTCAATTCCCGCATAAATGTCCTCCGAGTTTTCTCGGAAGATCACCATGTTGGTTTTCTCGGGTTCTTTGAGAGGTGAGGGAACGCATTTGAAATATTGCACGGGGCGCAAGCAGACGTATAAGTCCAGTTCTTGTCGCAAGGCCACGTTCAAAGATCGGATGCCGCCACCTACCGGCGTGGTCAAAGGCCCTTTGATGGACACCACATATTCTTTGAGCGCCGCCAAAGTTTCCTGAGGTAACCACACATCTGGGCCATAAATTTGGGTAGATTTCTCGCCAGCGTAAACCTCCATCCAATGGATTTGTCGCATGCCACCATAGGCTTTTGCAACCGCTGCATCCACCACTTTGAGCATGACGGGTGTAATGTCAAAGCCAGTGCCATCGCCTTCGATATAAGGAATGATGGGTTGATCAGGAACTGTCAAAGACATGTCGCGGTTGACAACGATTTTTTCGCCCTTCGCGGGCACCTTGATATGCTGATACAAGTGACAATCTCCCATAAAAAAGACAACCCTGTCATGCAAAATACAAACATGGTTTCAAACCATTCTAACCATCGACACTGACCTCAACATGACTCACACAGTGCGCGCTATCTTCTTTTTTCTGCTTTGCGGAAATGCTGCTGCCCAAACCCCGCAAACCCATCTTCCGCGTGTGACACTGCAAGCTGGCATTTACCAAATAAATGCGCAGGTCGCATCTACCCCAGAGCAACGCGCCATCGGGCTGATGTACCGCCAAGACATGCCGCAACACGAGGGGATGTTGTTTGTGTTTGAAGAGCCACAAGTTCAGTGCTTTTGGATGAAAAACACTTTGATGGCTTTGACCGCCGCGTTCATAGACGATGATGGCACCATCGTTAATTTGGCAGACATGAAGCCCAAAACCACCGACTCGCATTGCTCTGAAAAACCCGTGCGCTATGTGCTTGAAATGAAGCAAGGGTGGTTTGCCCAAAAGAATATCAAAAAATCGTTTGTCTTGAAATCAAGCGTATTCAAAGGCACGAGTACTAAGGCAGTTTCTCGACCCTGAGATGTACATCACCATCTGCCAATCGAGCTTTGATCGGCTGACCTAATTGCATGTCTTTAGCTGAGCTAAGTGCTGCACCTTCACAATTTTCTAGCCAAGCGTAACCACGCTGAAGCACCAAAGCAGGGTCAAGGCTTTGTAACAACCATTGGGCTTTGTCCAAGCGCTTGGCAAGCACAGAGGGCATATCCAAAGCAGCGCGTTGCAAACGCATCACCATGGGTTGTAGCCCCAATTGACGACGGTTCAAATGGCTTTGAACGGCTCTGCTCATACGGTTGGCTAGCACGCTACAGCCGAGTTGCTGAGAATGCATCCAGCCGGAAGGTCGGCCAATTTGTCGCTCAGCCCTGTCCAACCGTTGCCATGCCTGCTCCACCGTGGCGGACATGGTCTGGGCGATGCATGCATGCCAATGCACAAGTGCAGCGAGCTCACTGGCAAGGTCCAAGGCGCAAAGTTCAGCTGCAGCCGTCGGGGTTGGAGCGCGCAAATCTGCACAAAAATCAGCGATGGTGAAATCAGTTTCATGGCCCACACCCACTACCACAGGTATGCGACTGTCCACGATGGCGCGGGCCAGGGCTTCATCGTTGAACGCCCATAAATCTTCCATCGAACCGCCGCCCCGAACCAACAAAATCACTTCCACCTTGGGGAAGGCCTGTAATGCGTTCAATGCGCTGACCAACGAAGAAGGCGCCTCAGTACCCTGAACCGGACTGGGCGATATCACGACGGGAATATGTGGCACCCTTCTGCGCAATGCCGTCAACACATCATCCAGGGCTGCCGCAGACAGGGATGTCACCACACCTATGACCGAAGGCCTTTGGGGAATTTCGCGTTTTCTTTCTGCATCAAACAAGCCCTCAGCCTGCAATTTGGCTTTGAGCCGCAAAAAAGCCTCGTGCAATTGACCAGCGCCTGCCGGGCGCATCGCTTCAACCACCAATTGCAGTTCGCCACGAGGTTCGTACAAACTGCAACGGGCTTGAATTTCAACCAAATCGCCATTGCGCGGATCAAAGGTCAAACTGTCTGCGACACGTCTGAACATAGCACAACGCAGCTGCCCTTGTTCGTCTTTAAGTGTCAAGTAGCAATGGCCGCTGCCAGCACGGGTCAGCCCGGAAATTTCACCGCGAACATGAACCAAACCAAAACGCGATTTCAATTGATCACTGATGGCGTGACACAAAGCACTGACAGTCCACACATGTGAACTTGCGCTGTCAGC
>JBJTXF010000046.1:0-2790 GCA_046082145.1 Limnohabitans sp.
GATTCTGTTGCCGGCGAGCGCACAAGAGGAAACGGGTTAGCCCATTGTGAGAGCTAACCCGTTGATTCTCAATGGTCGGGGTGGCGGGATTCGAACTCGCGACCCCTTGCACCCCATGCAAGTGCGCTACCAGGCTGCGCTACACGCCGAGCATTTGATTATATCCATGACTAGTCTTCCTCAATCGAGTAGGCCTCGAATTTCAAACAATTCTTGACGGAGAAGCTGTAGACGATTGGCATGGTCATTTGACAGATTAGAGCCCCAGGGATCTTCAAATTTAGATTCATTCAATGACAGGTTGTCCTCTAATTCTTCAAGACCTTGTAGCATGACCTCTCCAGCTCTTTTTTTATCGCGCTCTGTTTGTACGAGTTCTTGCAATTTGTTACGCGCACCACTGATGGTAAATCCTTGTTCATACAGAAGGTCTCTGATGCGCCTGATCATCAACACTTCGTGGTGTTGGTAATAGCGTCGATTGCCACGGCGTTTCATAGGACGCAGTTGCGTAAATTCCTGCTCCCAATAGCGCAGTACATGCGGCTTGACACCACACAAATCGCTCACTTCACCGATGGTGAAATACCGTTTGGCTGGAATGGAAGGGAGAAAATTCTCCATAGAATCAATTAGTTTCGAAGGATTTTAGAGGTTACACGAAGACTTGTTCGATGCAAAGCATATCGACTTGAAAATTCAAAAATAGAGCAAATAAAAATGCTTTCAACCAACATTTAAAATTTTTTGCGCCTTAGAAGATAGCGCAATGAAAAAAAAGGGGTCTAAAGTTTTCTTATTGGGGTAACTCAGAAGACACGCCTTGAATTTGCTCTTTGAGTTTTTGGCTGGCATGAAAGGTGACGACTCGTCGTGCTTTGATGGGAATGGTTTCGCCGGTGCGCGGATTGCGGCCTGGTCGAGGGGCTTTGGTACGAATTTGAAAATTGCCGAAACCAGATATCTTGACATCTTCGCCATCAACCAATTGCTTGGCAATCAGGTCAAAAAAAGCATCAATCATGTCTTTGGATTCCCGCTTGTTCAACCCGATTTGCTGAAACAACATTTCTGCGAGTTGCGCCTTGGTCAGCGCCGGTGTTTCAATGGTTTCGAAAGAAAGGTTCATCGCATTCGATCCTTCAGGCACGTAATCTGGCAGAGAGTTGACGGCTCAGTGTATCGACGACAGACTGGATGACGCTGTCGATTTGTGCGTCAGTGAGAGTATTTTCATCTGTGCTTTGCAAAAACAAACGTACCGCCATGCTTTTTTCGTCAGTTTGTACAGAAGCAACTGTTTTGGAGGGGCGGTACACATCAAATAATGTGGCATTTTTCAGCAACTGTGAGGTATCGGCTTTTTTGATGCAATCCATCAAGGCATCGTGCGTGATGTCTTCTTTCACAACAATGGCCAAATCACGTTCGACGGGGTGCAACCTAGAAACAGATTGCGCATACGGCACAGGATGGGCTATGACAGCATTCATGTCCAATTCAAAAAGTACAGGTGCATGGGTGAATCCCCATTGCTGACGCCATTCGGGATGAAGCTCACCGATCCAACCCACCGCTTGTTGTTGGCAGCTGATACGAGCGGTACGCCCGGGGTGCAAAGCAGGATGCGTTGCGGCTTCAAAAGTCAACGCATGGCCAGTCATCAAACGGCACACATCTGACTTGACATCAAAGAAATCAGTCAACTTATCAGTGCCGTTCCAGCCTAATGGGTGCAACAGGCCATAAGCCAAGCCTGCGACCAAAACAGGTTGATGAATGCCTTGAACGGTTTGTAAACTGTCTTGGACGGATGGATCGCGCCTGAATACCCTTCCTGTTTCAAATACACGCACACGGTGCGCTTTGCGATCCAGATTGAATTTGGCAACTTGCAATAACGACCCCATCAAAGAAGACCGCATCACGTTCATTTGGCTGGCTATGGGGTTGAGCAACTGAATGGGTGAGTCATTGCCAGCGAGCGTTCTTTCCCAATGTTCATCGACAAAACTGAAATTGATGGTTTCCTGATAGCCGAGGTCGGCGAGTTGTCTTCTGACTGCAAATCCATGACGCTGATTTTCTGGTCGAATTTTGGGGGTAATAGGCGCTTGCGGCGCGGTGGCCGGAAGGTTTTCAAAACCCACCATCCGAGCGATTTCTTCAATCAAATCCTCTTCAATTTTTAAATCAAAGCGATATGAAGGAGGATACACAGTCAACTTACCCGATGATTCTTCAACCTCAAGCCCCAAGGCTTGCAAAGCGTCCAGCATCACTTGCTGACTTAATGCAGTTCCGAGCACTTTATTGGCACGTTCAACACGCAGCGAAACGGGTGTGGGTACGGGCATGTTGACTGGGTGGTCGTTAATCGGGCCAACAATCGTTTTGTCGGTACCGCAAATAGACAGAATCAAGGACGTGAGATGTTCAAGATGCTCTACCGTGGTTTGTGGATCAACACCTCTTTCAAACCGATGTCCAGCATCAGTCGAAAAGTTAAAACGACGTGAGCGACCCGCGATGGCCGAAGGCCACCAGAATGCAGCTTCTGCATATACGTCCTGTGTGTCGTCTGAGACCGCTGTGGCTGCGCCACCCATGATGCCTGCCAAAGACTCGACTTGTTTGGCATCAGCGATCACACCCACCTTATCGTCTAGTGTGACCGTTTGACCGTTGAGCAACGTCAATGATTCGCTGGGCTTTGCCCACCGGACATGCAATCCACCCTGAATTTTTTGCAAGTCGAATATATGCGTTGGCCTGCCTAACTCAAACATG
>JBJTXF010000047.1:0-2410 GCA_046082145.1 Limnohabitans sp.
GTGGTTTTGCCACAACCGCTGGGGCCTTGGATAAACAAATGCTCGCCTTGCGACAACGTCAAACGGGTGATGTCAAACAGCGCCGGGCGATTGGGCCATGCGTGTGAAAGCTGCGACAGTGACAGAGCTTGTGAAATCAAAAGCGTAAAACTGGGTTCTTGGCCGTCAAGGTGACCGATTTTTGCCCCTTAGGGCCCACCATGTTCACCTTAAGGGTTTTCAACCGTGCATGTTTGGCAAACAGCGCTATACGAATTTCGGTGAGCGCGGCAGGTTGGGCACAGTCAAATGCGAAATCGACATCCAGATCCGAATGCTCGGATTTTTTGCCCTCAAACATGCTGGAACTGGCCTTGAGAGAAATCTGTTTGCATTGCGCAGCAGCAGGCAAAGTCATGAAGTAATCAGCAGAGGCCAAGCTGGATTGCAAATGGGCCATGGCTTTTTTCTGCGCTTCGGTGCGTGGCAAATGCTCGTGGCCCAACAAACTCTCCATAGGGATTTCAAAATTTCCGCTGACCTTGCCCACTTGTACGCTGAGTTCGAGCGTGCCTGCGCCGTGGGAATGGGCAGCATGCGTATGTTTGTCTTGGGCAAAGGCAACTGGAACAGCCATGCAAAAAAGTCCCAAACTGGCTGCCGTCAGAAAACGTTTCATATCTACCCCTTTAAAAAACCATGCTTAGGCAATGACGAAAACTTAATGCACAAAAAAACCGAATGCGGGAACCCAAGCTAAACCAAACAATAACAACATGGTCTGCTTGGGAAAATTGTCCACTCGGTGTTGTTTGTGCAAAAACGGAAAAAGATCAGAAACTGAAATGTAAATGAAACTTGCCGCGGTCACCATCAATACATACACGACCATGGGATCATCAGCTTTCAATAACCACCATCCCATGACACCACCCACGAATATGGGCAAGCCAGACAAACCGTTCATGCGCAAGGTTTGTCGTCGGCTGTAGCCAGCTGCCATATACAAGGAAAAATCTCCCAATTCTTGAGGAATTTCATGCACAAGAATCGCCAGCGTGGTAGTGATTCCAAGGGAGGTATCAGCTGCAAATGCCGCAGCAATCAGCAAGCCATCAACAAAGTTATGCACGCCGTCCCCGAACCAAGATGCTTTGGTGGCCACGACCAATGGTGCATCAGCGTCAGGGGTACCGTGAACATGTTGATGTCGCCAAATAGCACCCCGCTCTAAAAAATAAAACCCCAACAAACCCACCAACAAGGCAGCCAGCAACCAGTGAATATCAGCCTGCCCCGATTCCAAGGCCTCTGGTAAGACATCCAGTAATGCCGCTGACAACAGGGTGCCTGCCGAAAAAGCCACCATCAAGTTCAAGGCACTTTGAGGTATTTTCTTGGCCAACCAAAATGAGGTCAGCAAGCTGAATGTGAGGCTGGCAAAACAAGCCGACAAAATCCAAACCAAAGTCATTGAAATTTTCCCATTGGGCTAAAAAGTCAACTGCAAACCAAGTTTGAAGGAGCGGCCAGGCAAGGGTGCTTTGGGGCGGCCTGAGGTTGCGTCCTGAGCGGTGGTGGTCAGGATGGAAGTGGCCGAATAAGCCAGCGCGTCTGTCAGGTTGTCGACCCGGGCAAACCAAGTGGCTTGCGAGGAAGCGATTTTCTGGCGGTAGCTCATATAGACATTCCACAAGGTATAGGCGCTGCTTGCCGCTTGGTTTTCACCACGGCGGGGCTTGGCGTTGTACTCGGCGCCCAAGGATGCACGCCATGGACCGGACTCGCGCAGCAAGGTGGTGCCCAATCGCACGGCAGGAATGCGTGGCACAGCTTGCCCGCTGTCAAGGTAGGTGGCTCTGACCGCATCGGCACGCCATTTCATTCGCCATACCGCGTCACTCTCAGACGGCAGCCAGCCGTTTTGTCCGATCACGCGCCAGTCGCCGACCGCCTCTATGCCTTTGAATTCAGCGCGGGCGGCGGTGAACTGGTACACATCGTAGTCTGTTTCAGTAGGATGGGTCGCTCCGGTTGCAATCAAACCGATGTAGTTGTCAAACCGGTTTTGAAAATAATTCAGCTGTGCAGTGTGCGGCCCCTGCGCCCAGCCCAAACCGATGTCTGCCTGCCAAGCCTTTTCGGTAGCTAAAGTCGGTGTCCCTAACTCAGCGGCATCACTGGCAATATGCACCCCATTGGCGCGCAATTCATAGTCTTTCGGTGCTCTTTGAGTGCGTGCCAAATGACCGGTTAGTTTTAATGTTGGGCTGAAATAAACCAAACTGCCTATCGACGCGCTAAAGGGGGTAAAGCGCTTCGAAGTGGCTGCTACATTGTCTGAATCGAAGCCGGCAGCAAATGCATCCCCCTTGACCTTGACCTGTTCAGCACGCAACCCCAGGCTGAACTTGCCCCAAGCGGGCGACAG
>JBJTXF010000048.1:0-3650 GCA_046082145.1 Limnohabitans sp.
TGCGACACGGGTTTGCCTACAGCTTGCATGTGTTTTATCACGATGCCGGTCAAAGTGTCGCCTTCTTTGACGGCCACACTGGGCACTTGCGGATTGAGAATCGTCGATGTATTGACACTGTTTCGAGTTTGCAATTGCGCCAAGGTTTGGGCAAAGCCGATACGGGCGATATGGGCCTCTACCGTTTGCTTGGCAGTCATGCCTGACGTGTTTGGTATTGATAAATGGGTTTTGACGAGTGCTTTGGAATCAATGTTGAAGTTCATTTGGCGCTCAGCAAGTTGAAAAATGGTTGGCATCGAAATTGCATCGGGTATGGAGCTGACGCCAAAAACGTCAAAACTTTCACACACTTGGAGACCATCTTGCAAATGCTGTGCCGAACATTTCAAACAGGTAAAAAAGTAGGCTGGTTGGCCCTGGGCTGCTCATGGGCTTTGCTGGGCGCTGTCTGGCTACAGGCAGATGCGCAAAACTTGCCCCCCACCAACCCGGGTTGGGCGGCGGTAGAACGAGGTGCCAAGCAATTTGTCATGGACACCTACCAACTGGATGCGGCCTTGGTCACCATTCAACCCATGGACAGCCGCATCAAAATGAATACCTGTGCGCAAGAGATTGCGTTTGACCAACCCTATGGCAATAAAAACAGCGTGCGAGCCCGTTGCGCCCAACCCGTCTGGCAACATTTTGTGATGGTGCAAATCAAAACCGGCTTAGGCGCGCAAATTGCCACTGCCACGCCCAACAACACGGTCAGCAAAATGGTCTGGGTGTCGACCCAATCCATCAAACGTGGCACGGTGGTGCAAGCGGGTATGTTTAAGCAGACTGAAATCAATGCTCCCACCCATGAAACCCGTTTCGTCAGCGACGAGCGCGAGTGGTTGAACACCGAACTGCTGCGTGACCTGCCCGCCAACACCCCGCTCAAAATACATGACCTCAAGCCAACGGCCTTGGTACGCCGCGGTCAACTAGTGACCGTTGCTGTAGGCGGTGAAGGCAAAGGATTTTTGATCACCGTCAAAGCCGAGGCACAACAAGACGGCTTGCTCGGCGAGCAAATTCGCTTGAAAAACCCCGAATCGGGTCGAACACTGACTGCGGTGGTGACAGGTGTCAACATGGCCAGAGCGCTTTAAAGGAATACCAAATGTTGCATTTAACAGCGGTGAAAAGTTTTTTTTCAAAATGCCTAAATAACAGCTATCTCGGGTCGATACCTACGATGTCGAGTCAAAAGTTTTGTACTCTCGTCTGAACAGAAGGAAACCACATGTCTGATCCTATTTCCATCAACCCAAACCGCTTATCCAGTGCGGCGTCGGCAAATCGCACCACCCTGGAAAAAGTGGTGAAAAAACCCGATCCTGCTGCATCGCAAACCAGCGAAGCCAAGGCACCCGCACGCAAGCCAGAAAGTGACTCCGTGAACCTCAACAAAGTCAAAGAACGCATCGACGCCAAACCTGACTTCGACCGCGCCAAGGTGGACTCGATCAAGGCCGCGCTGCAACAAGGCAACTACCCAGTCAATCCGCGCCGCATCGCTGAGAACTTTGTCTCGTTGGAAAAACTGATCCAGGGTTGAAAAGCAGACCATGACTGACACGATTGCCATTGACGAAGCCAAAACACTGCATGAGGCTGATGCGCTGGTTGATCAGCTGAATGAATTGCTCGAACAAGAATTTGAAGCACTCAAAGCCCAAGACTTGGACCAGTTTGAAGTGTTGCTGAGCGGCAAAAACTATTTGCTGTCAGAACTGACTCGGCTCACCGGTGTCACACAATTGAACGATGCCGACAAATTGGGGGCGCACTGGAACAACTTCCGCACCCGGATGTTGCAATGCCGGGACATGCACCGTCGCAACGAAATATTGATCATGCGCAAACTCGACGCCATCCGTGGTGCGCTCGAGAGCTTGAATGTGAACGAGGCCACCAGTCCGGTCGAGGTGTACGACCGCTTGGGACAAATCAAACGCATACGCCGCTTACGGGGCTTTACCGAAGTCTGACCTCGCCTTTTCACCGGTCTGCAGCTGCTCATCGCCAGGCTGCATGCCCTTGAGCCAATACACCCAAGACAAAATCACGGCCACAGCGGTGTACATGTCTTGCGTGATTTCCTCTCCCACATCGAGTTTGCTGAGTAAGGCCAGCAGTTGCGGATCCTCCGCCACATAAATGCCTTGGCGCTTGGCTTCTTCGATGATACGGCGAGCCAATTCGGCCTGCCCTTTGGCCACCACACGTGGTGTTTTGCGCTGTCCGTACTCGAGGGCAATGGCTTCAAAAGGGGTTTTCATGGGCAAACGGTGCTCAAGCTTGGGTATCGATGACAGAACCCCGGCTGCCGGAGGCTTCAGAAGCGCGCACCAAGGGTCGCGCAGCATGGAATATTTGGAACGATTTCAAAGTCAGGCCTGCAGCATCCAGTTCCAGTCCGAGTTCAGCAGCACGCTGTTTGGCCATACCTGCCACGTCGCTGCGCAAAGCCCACATCACCAAATCGACCGCGCTGCCTTGGCTGATGGTGGTGTTGAGCCAAATTTCACCCAGCAAGCGACTGCGCGAATGGATGTCAACGGTCAAGGGCGGCTCTTCTTGGTTAGGTTTGCGCGCAGGTTTTTGAAAATGCAAATCCACAGGCTCATGGTCAACAAACGGCAGCACCACATGCAATGAAAGCTCTCCGTTAAGCCATTTTTGAGCAGCTTGTGCTTGCGCTGATTCGAGCTCGCGCAAGGCTTGTTCCAGCTCGACAGTGTCTTTTTGACCGATGCCCAAAACAGTCTCTTGCTGCAATAACGCCAGCATGTGTTTGATGATGGACTTGGGGTCATCGCTCGCTGGCAATCCTTTTGCGAGTAAATATTCCGAACTGCGAGCTTGGCCTGAGACCAAACGCTTGAGAGTGATCGGGTTCATTTGCGCCATAGAACTGCGTTGTTGCAGCAATCGCTTGACCATGTCTGTGAACTCGCTTTGTCCGCTCAAATTGCGCAGCCCCCATCCAGCCAGCATGCGGGTGAAACTCGCAAACCCTGTGGGTTGGGTCAATAACAAACCCACCGCCGTGCTGGGCAATGTCAGCGCGGGGTTGAGCGCGGGCTGCGGGTTCAAGCCAAATGCCGCCGACGCCGGGGTGGCTGTCGAAGTTTGACCGCTAGGGTAGGACTGAATCAAAAAGCCCCAACTGCCAGCGTTTTGGCTGGCCCGCAAAAAAGGTTTATCGCCGTCTTTGAGCACCCAGCCATTGGGCAATTCAAAGAAAAAATCCTTGACCCATAGCCTGACCCTTTGGTCACGTATTTCAGCAGTGGCCTGCACGATCTGACCGTCGCGCAAACCCAGTTGCTGCGCCACAGGTGTTTGCACCCATTGCCCTCGGGTGTCCATTTGCACCGCAGGCAAGCGTGTACTGGCGGATACGGCGTCTGGCCCGAGCATGCTGTGTGTCCTTGCCTGCCGAGCAATGTCGGCCTGTGATCAGGGGTAACGAACCCATTGGCGTTTAGGGTCTTGCAACGCCATATTGTGACCCGCGTTATGCGCAGCTGCGCCACCGCCACCCGCTGGGTTGGCAGGCGTTGGCACGGGTGTGGCCACCGCAACCGCTACAGCAGGGGCAATGTCAG
>JBJTXF010000049.1:0-9256 GCA_046082145.1 Limnohabitans sp.
CTACGCCCAAAAGCTCTGTACCCCTGCAGCCCAAAGCAGTGACCCCCAGCAGACCCCAAGCCTTACCCAGTGCCCAGCCTGTGATGAGGCCCACGCACAGCAGCAGCTTTAGCCAAGCCGATCTTCAGGGTCTGAGGCAGGGTTTGCAGGCTACACCCCAGAGCATGACCCAGCAATACCCCATGTAACGGGTCGAAAGCGTGGTTTTTAAGGCAGAAACCCAGCAGTTTCTGTAGACATGGCCACGGTCACGATAGGCATAGCGAAAATGGTTTTTTGTCGAACTGTATGTGGAATCAGTTGGTGTTCAAACCCGTTTCAAGTCTTAGATCAATAGGGGGTTAATTTGTTCAAATCAATCTAACCGCTTCATACTTTTCCGTCTGATATTTTTCTTAATTTGATACCATTACAAAATCTCTAATAGTAATCATATATATATATATAGTTATGTCGCTTTATTTTGGTGCACTTCTTGATACAGATGAAATATCAAAAGACTTCCAATGAATCACAAAGTGAAAAACTGAATTGACAAAGGAAATTTGTTAGTCATGATTTGACAACCACTGATTGAGTAATGTCTGGTGGATGTTTTTTTGTAACCAAGTCATTTCAACAACAAGGAGAATAACTATGTTTTCGTTAAGAAAAGCGTTGACTTTGATAAGTGCTTGCAGTCTTTTCCTCTTGATACCTCAGTTTACGGCATACGCCGATAACCAAGTCAAGGTGGATGACAACTCTTTCAAATGCATTCTGGACATGCAAAAAGTGCGTCACTTTTATGTAGACAATTTACTTGGGAACGTTGAGGGTACGGTCAAGGTTGCGCAATCAAACAAAGGGGAATACCCGGTTGGATCAGTTTTGCAATTGATGCCAAACGAGGTAATGGTTAAGCAGCCTAAGGGATTCAGTCCTGTAACCAAAGATTGGGAATTCTTTTTTATCGATGTTGATAAAAACGGTCAAAAAATTTACAAGCGTGGTTTCGCAGAAGTCAACAATCGTTTGGGTCTAAATTGTTTTGGTTGTCATATCAAAGCTCGTGAGGAACATGATTTCACTTGTGGGGAAAATTCAGCCAACGGTTGTGATCCCTTGCCCTTAACGCAAGCAATGTTTGGCGCATTACAAAGAACAGATCCAAGATGTCCCAACTCGGAAAAAGTTAGCGCTGTCGATGCTGACGCATTGGAAAAGCTGGGCGCCATAATCAAGGCGTTAACAGAGAACAAATAAAAAATTATTGTTTTTCAGTTCCTTTGAATTCAATTACAAGCCCTTAAGGGCTTGTAATGTGCATTTCAATCAAAGGCTATTCAGTAGTATTTGTTATGTAACTACGCAAATTTCTTGTGATTGAATTCTTTTGCCATGGCCACGGTCACGACAAGCATAGCGAAAATGGTTGGTGGTAAAGAAATATCACCAGCAAAAGGAGCTTGTATGAAAGTCAAGGAAATACTGTCAGATGTTCAATTGGTCATTGCTCAGCTTGAAGTGGATTTAAATGGGGAGCCAAGAACCAGCCCAACTTTGTGCGCTTTGATTCCAGCCGAAGGCAGTGAACCTGAAAAAATCATCCCTCTGAACACGCCTGATGGTAGACCCATCTTTATGAACATCGAAAACGTGATCAGACCCTTGAATGATTAGCAGCTTCTTTTCTGTTCACAGCTCTTGATATCTTTGCAGTGGGTTTTTCTGCGGCAATTGAAGATTTGCAGTGGCCCATTTCATCGGGTGTTTTTTTCAGCGTTCAGGCTGCCAAATCTTCAGTACAAGAAAAATCATAGGCGAATTATTCACTTTCTAATTCTCGGTTAATGTCATCAACCACTTGTTGGCGTTGCCCAGCGCGTTTACCAAGCTTCACCGAGATATTTTGTGTCAACAAGTGCAGCATACTGGTTGCGGCCATGGCTGAGTAAGCGTGTTCCGAGCTTGCGCAGTAGCAAGGCAGTACCACTTTAGAGATGCGTTGAGCCCAAGAGGTTTGCCTGATATCTACAACAGACACAATTTCCACCCTTGTGGTGGCTGCATGCGCTGCTAAACGTTCAATCAATTTTAGGCGTGGCTGCGTCATCACCAGTAAGAGTGAATCCCGTGGGCCGGTCATCGCCAAATCTTCGGCCCATAACCCGCCGCGCATACCCAAGGTGTGAACATCAGGGCGAATTCTGGCCAACTGGGGTTGCACGAATTGCACTAATCCGGCATCCATTCCAAGGCCCAGTAACCAAACTCGGGGCGCTTTTGCGAGTTGATCGGCGGCAGTGGCCAAAGTGTCGGTGCGCAATGATTCGAAGGTACGCGACAAGCTTTCAGACTCAGACAGCAAATGCGATGCAATGGTGTGGACTCTGGGAGGAGTAAGCCTGGGCTTGGTTTCTTGAGCATAGGGCGGGGCTAAATTGCGCTCCTCACGCGCTTGTAACCTGACTTCGTTGAAGTCGGCATAGCCCAAACTGCGAAACAACCTGGCACCTGTGGCTTTGGACACCTCGGCCATGGCTGTGAGTTCAGTCGCTGAATATGTCAGCATGTCATCAGCGTGCTCAAGCAGCAGACTTGCCAGCTTACGTTCGCTGGGTGTCAATTGCTCAAAGTGCTCTTGAATCGCCAAAGTTAAGCGGGTAGTCATTAATTAAGAGTACACCAAAAAAATGAACATGAAACAAGAATTTCATGATACTATGATTGTGTGAAATGATCGTTTCAGAGTTTCAGCTTTCCATTTTGATCAAGGAATGGCGATTGTCGAACTATTCATTTGCTAGGGAACAGTTTTGGACCGGTCTGCGAGCGGTTGCGGTGCCAGATTCTCGTTTCCATTACCGTTTTTCGGAATTCATTCCTGATTTCGAAGGCTCTGCTTTGGCAACCAATTCTGTGTGCGGTTTGGATGCTTTCCAAAGTGCCAAGCATGTGTTTGTCACTCCAGATAACAGCTTGATTGAATTACGCCGCAGGTTAATTCTTTCAAATGTCAGCATGGTTGTTTCTAGCTACAACATGGCCAGTGGTTTTTACCTGTTGCGCCCAGGGTCAGTTCCCAGCGAACAGGCTTTATTTGCCGCATGGGCTGACGGATTGGCGCACTTTGCCGAGCCCTTGGATCTCAGGTCTTTGTGTGCCCTTGGCCCGTTTGACTTTGTTGTAACTGGAGCCTCTGCAGTTGCTAATTCAGGCGTGCGATTCGGCCGCGGTCATGGATTCTTTGACCTTGAGTGGCGCATTTTCAGTGATTTGGGCTTGGTCAATAACCTTACACCTTTGGCTACGGTGGTCCATGATGTACAGGTATTAGAGAAAAAACTCTTTCCTAGCCCTGACGATGTGTTGGTAGATTGGATTTGTACCCCGACCCGTG
The DNA here is from genome assembly GCA_046082145.1 of Limnohabitans sp. GTDB lineage: Bacteria > Pseudomonadota > Gammaproteobacteria > Burkholderiales > Burkholderiaceae_C > Limnohabitans. The sequence continues at coordinate 3,383 of JBJTXF010000049.1, forward strand.
TTTTGCGAGTTACACGAGACAACCCCAGACCCCGAGGCGTTCAATGGAAAGACATTTTGCCTGAACATATTCAAACCAATCCCGCGCTAGCTGAACTTCAAAGAACTGTCGGACTTGCATGAAAAATCAAACACACCTCTAACTCTTTTCCCTCAACCTTAACCTCAACCTCAACTCAAAGGACTCACTATGACTTTCTCCCGCAGACATTTTCTAAACAGTGCAGCTGCTTTAACGGTCGCTTCGCCCTTGGCTGGGTGGAGCCAGGCTGCATCTAAATTGACCCTGCAAGCCGCTTGGGTCAATGACGCTGAATTCATGGGCTACTTCATTGGCTTGGATAACGGTTACTACAAGGCCGAAGGTATCGATCTGACTTACCTTTCGGGAGGTCCCGATGTCATCCCAGAGGCCTCCTTACTTTCTAAGAAAGCCGATGTTGCCCTGACCACGGTTGAGACAGCGATTAAGGCCATCACAGATCAAAAAGCACCCTTGGTCATCATTGGCGCTCAATACCAAAAGAACCCAATCGGGATCGTCAGCTTGGCCTCAAAACCTTTGAAATCACCGCAAGATTTGATTGGAAAAACCATTGCAGTCCCGCCAGTTAATCGATTGACTGTGGAAGCCATGCTGAAACTCAACGGTATTGATAAGTCAAAAGTCAAGATCGTGCCCTATGCCTACGATCCAACTCCGCTGATTAAGGGTGAAATTGACGGTTCACTTGACTTCACCACCAATGTGCCTTTCACCATCAAGTCCAAAGGCAAAGACGCTACCAGCTTCTTGCTTGCTGACTTCAAGTTACCTCTTTTCAACGATGTGGTTGTGGTCACGCAAGAGACGCTTAAGGCTCGCCGCAAAGACCTAGTGGCCTTCATGCGGGCTAGTCGCAAAGGCTGGAATGAGAATTTCAAAGATACCAATGCCTACCCACCAAAATTCAAAGACACTTGGTTCAAGGGAACTGGTCGTACGGTGGAAAACGAGTTGTATTTCAATCGTGCACAAAAGCCACTCATTGAGCATCCCAAGGGCGTATTCAGCATGACGGATGATTCAATTGCTGCCTGTATTTCAGCCTTGAACGCTGTAAACGTCAAGGCTGATAAATCTCATTTCGATACCAGCTTGCTCAAAGAGATTTGAGATGGGTAACCGCGAACTCCTGATCGATCATGTCCGAAGGACGTTCGCGGTTAAGGGTGGTGAGCCTTTGGTTGCGCTCAATGGTGTGAGCTTGGTATGTCCTTCTGGCTCCTTCACAGCGTTGATTGGACCCTCAGGCTGCGGCAAGTCCACCTTACTACGATTGATTGCGGGCTTGGATCAACCTGATTCAGGCTCGCTGTCTATAGGCGGTAACTCAGTTCTCTCTATGCAACATGAAGGCAAGCTGGGAATTGCTTTTCAAGATCCGGCATTACTACCTTGGCGAACCGTACATGACAACATACGTTTGCCTTTAGAAATCAGGGGCCAGGATGCAAACGGATTGCTTCGCATACAGAATTTGATTGAATTGGTTGGTCTCCAAGGTTTTGAGCATGCATTGCCAGCGCAACTTTCTGGCGGTATGCGACAGCGAGTTGCTATTGCCCGCGCCTTGGTCACCCAACCAGAGGTGCTGTTACTGGACGAGCCCTTCGGAGCTCTAGACCAAATACTGCGTCGCAGCATGAACTTGGAATTGCAGCGTATTTGGTTAGAGCGACCAACTACTACCTTATTGGTCACCCACGGCATTGATGAGGCCTTGTTTTTGTCTGACAAAGTGGCCGTGATGCAAAGTCGTCCAGGTCGTATTACAGAGATCATTGATGTGCCGTTCCCAAGGCCTCGTCCATTGTCTTTGTTCAATACACCCGCCTTTCGCGAGCTTGAGGCGCATGTGGCAAACGTCCTATACAGCGGTGAGCTGGATCAGACAAGCGAACAGCCATGACAGCGACTCGAGGACACACAAGGACGATGCTAGGTTGGTTGACTCTGCTTTTGCTGTGGGAGTTGGCTGGACAAGCTAAATGGGTTGGTGATGGTGCTTTGCCTGCGCCAAGTGAAGTCTTTCTGCAGTTGTGGATTGACCGTAGCGATTACCCCGCTCATATTTGGGGAACAGTCAAAACGTCTCTTGCAGGGTTTTTAATCGGAAATCTGATAGCAATTTTGGCTGGCTTCGTGTTCGTCTTGTTGCCTTCAGCCCAGCGCTTGATGAGCGGCATCAACGTTACTTTATTTGCCATGCCTGCTATTGCATTGGTCCCCATTTTGGTGATTGCGTTGCAAGGGGATTCGCCTCGTGTAGTGTTGGCGGCTGTGTCGGTGTACTTTCCCAGCATGATGGCAACTGTATTAGGGTTGACTCAAGTTGATCCTCGATTACCAGATGTCGTTCGCGTATCCGGTGGAGGGGCATGGGCAGTGCTGAGGTTTATCCGGATTCGCAATGGCTTACCCACTTTATTGTCTGGTTTAAGGGTGGCTGCACCAGCGGCAGTATTGGGTTCTTTGTTGGCTGAATTTGGAAGTGGTGGCAGTGCGGGATTAGGCACTTACCTGATTGGTTCTTTGGGTCGTGCAGAACCTGCTCGGTTGTGGGGCATTGGTTTGGTGGCAACGGCAATCAGTGGCATGGCCTATGTGTTGGTGGACTTGGTTGCTCATCGCTTTGCGGGTGACACGATCAGCGTCAGTACGCCCGTAGGCAGGCACGAAAGTACGGAATCCGAAAGTGTATGGAGCCGATGGAGCATTGCTTGCTTGGCGTTGCTCATGCCTTTTTTGTTTTGGTGGTTAATGGTGTTGTTGTTTCGTTCCATGGATGTGTCTGACGTGGTGTTAAGAACGCCATTGGGTGTCTTAGATCATTTGTTTATGACAGACAACGCTTCAGAAAATCTTCAACGCCTAGGTAGCGCGCTGGCGGAAACTTTACCCCTAACTGTAATAGGTATGTTGGCAGGCTTGGCAGTGGCATTTACTTTGGCAGTTTTGACTTTACTATGGCCAGCTTTGGGACGAACATTGCTGCCCATCTCATTAGTCACTCAATCCATGCCCTTGGTGGCGTTAACACCTTTGGTGGTCTTGGTCTTTGGAAGAGATCTGTCGGGTATTTTGGTGGTTACGGTGTCAGTCACTTTCTTTCCCGCGTTCGTCACCATGGCGCAGGGATTAGCCTTGGTACCGCAAACCATTCAAGACTTAATTCGTGCATATGGCGGTGGTCGATGGCGACAGCTTCAAAAAATTGCGATTCCTTGGTCTGTGCCGTATTTGTGCGCTGCGGCGCGTTTGGCTGCACCTCGTGCTTTTCTGGGGGTCATGATTGCTGAATGGCTGGCCACCGGTACTGGCGTTGGCAACTTGCTAAATGAATCTCGCGGTATCTTAGATTTCGGCATGATTTGGAGCGTATCGGTCACAGCCATTGTGATCGCTGTGACTCTCAATAGTTTGGTTGTAGTAATTGAAAAAAACCTTCTTAAACGCTACACCACTAACACCACAACTTAAACACCAACCAAGGTTTGGAGACAGATACTATGGATCACAAGAGCAGTGTCAGAGAACGGGTTTTCAATGAACTCAGAAAAGTGGCATTTCCTGACAGCCGATTTCACTATGACTTTGGTGAATTCATCACCGACTTTCAAGGCAGTAGCGCGGCCACTGATAGATTGATGGGGCATCGCTTTTATCAGCAGTCGGAGTGTATTTTCATCACACCCGATAATTGTGTTGAGGAATTGCGCTACAGAACCTTGCTGGATGGCAAGCTTGTGTTGCTCACTACCTACTCCATCAAGCGTGGCTTTTGGTTGCTTGATCCAGCAAAAATTCCCAAAGATCGCTTGTTATACGCCGCCACCTTGGACGGCATGGAAAGGCATGGAAAACCCATGAGCTTGGCTGAAATTCGAGACAAATTGCCCAAACTGGACTACATGATCACAGGAACTGGCGCAATTAACGAGCAAGGCGTTCGTTTTGGCAAAGGCCATGGATTTTTTGATGCCGAGTGGGGCATGCTTTATCGAATCGGCAAAATCAGTACCGACACCCCAGCGGCTGCTTTGGTGCATGACTGCCAAGTCTTGTCCGAGATCCTCTATCCAGAAGTGTTTGACACGGTCGCTGATGCAATATTTACTCCCACGCGCACCTTGGAGGTCAACAACCCTCACAAACCCACTTGCGGGATTGTCTGGGACTTATTGGATCCGAACATGTTGGCCACCATTCCGCCTTTACAGGAGCTTCAGCAAATGGAGGCTTCATTACCCAGTTTGACATAATCAAGTTAATGAATTTGCACAACAATAACCTGTCTGGGTAATCCTCCCCTTTTGCAAGACGGAGAAGTTTTAATTGAACGATTTTGATTGAGGGTCAAAGCAATTGATTAATTGCGCAGGTATGGCTTTAGCTTGGTGAGACAGGTAGTCACGAATGAAAGGTGCTGATTTGTGTGGGTTGGTGTAGCCGCTCCAAATTCCTTCAGCAAGGATAGATGGTGCTGAGTTTGCATTTTGAATCAGGACCACTGCAGGTAAGAGATTTATGAACTCAACTTCCACCAAAAGCCAAGAGTCCTTTGACCAAACACTTGCTATTTGAGATTGTCTTGAGTCAGGTGGGCTGTAGTCGTTTATCAAGTTTTGGGCTATTTGGTACTTCTGTTGTGCGGGCAAAACTCTCACAACACTTTCACAATTTCGAGTAGCCTTCGTCACTTTATTCTTTAGATTCCCAATCAAATCAAAGGGCTTGCCGTCGATGGTAAGCAGGTAGCCTAAGTCGTCTTTAATCCAGTTGATGTGGGAGGTCAGGAGCGCCACCAGAACCATCGCCAATGCGATCAACTGTGTTTTCTGTCTTTTGAAGAGATTCATATGTAAAAGCACTGGGCAGACACATTTTTTCACCATCCCACACTTGACCGCACCAGCAAACACCTTCTGGATTGATGATGCAAGTGCCAGTTCCACAGCATCTTGCGTCTTCACTCATTGTCACCCCTTTTCTCACGGTTGGATCTCAGCAATTGGCTCTTCGGTGATCGGCAACATGACGATCATGGAACTTCATGGATTTGTCTCTCAGTGCACGGTGTTTCGTGGCTCTGCCTGCAACGCGTTTTCTCCACATTATGAAAGACCGAGGCTTTAGTTCTGATCTCATGAGCAGGATGACATCAGCCTCAGTCAGACCAATCCGTTCCAGGATGGTTTCAAAAGCTGTTCGGTCTTCCCAAGCGAATTGAATGGCCAGGGAAATATCGCCTGGTGTCAAACGCTTTTGTTTGAGGATTTTGTTAACAGACATAGGTTGTGCTTTTATGAGGAATATGGACTTGGCATTGAATTGGTTTTGAAAGGCCCACTACACAAATTTTATGTGTCTGATCAAAAAAACAAAGCCCATTCTCGAGTGGGCTTTGTTTGAACATGATTACTTGAATATTTGGGCACAATCAATCTTTCGATTATGTGGGTTATCTAACAATTGTTAGCTTCTAAGAAGGCTTTGAACAGTCATATTTGAGTTACACGTTTTGATACACGTTGCCTGTAAGTGTTTTTAAGTCGTTGATTTGAATAGATAAATTATTTGTCTTTGACGTTGCAAATCCGTTTAGCCCAGTTCGACTCTGGGTCGCGCCTCCATCGAACTGATGCAACTGTCTCACGACAGTTGCATTTTTTTTTGCTCTGCACACTTTGCACACTCGCAGCACACTTTCAACGCTGTCGAATACTTGCGGCAGGGCTGTGCAAAGCGTCCCAGTTTGTATATGCAATGTAAAAGGCGTGCACAACACCGCTCTTGAGCAATGAAAAACACGCAAGTTGACTATGCACAACT
>JBJTXF010000050.1:0-4404 GCA_046082145.1 Limnohabitans sp.
TTGTTGAAGGAAAGCTCCTTGCCTTGCACTTGGCGTGCGGTGACCAACGAACCGGGAGCAGGGTCAGCGTCGCGGTAGAAGGCAGCCAGTTTGTGCGGGTTCTCACCGTAGCGCAAGTCCTGCAATTTGACGAAGCGGCCATTGGCTTGGGCAGGAAACAAACTGCGCTGTTCAGTGGCCAGATCGAGAGAAGACAAATAATCGCTGATCGCGCCGTCATACATGCTGATGCGGTTGAAGGCAGCCACCGCCAGTTTGAATCGTGTGCTATGGCTCAAACCCTGATGCTCGCGCCATTCATCAATCACAGACGGGTATTGCGTGGCATCGGTTAATACAGCCACATGCTTCCAGTTTTTAGCGGCGCTACGCACCATGGCGGGGCCGCCAATGTCGATGTTTTCGATGGCGTCATCCAGGGTGCAGTCGGGCATGGCAACTGTTGCCTCAAACGGATAGAGATTGACCACCAGCACATCGATGGTGTCAATGCCGTTATCTTGCAAAGCTTGCATGTGCTGCGGTAAATCACGCCGCGCCAGCAAACCGCCGTGCACTTTGGGATGCAAGGTTTTCACGCGACCATCGAGCATTTCTGCAAACCCGGTAACCTCGGCCACTTCGCGCACAGGCAACCCCTGTGAACGCAATAAATCGGCTGTACCACCTGTGGAAACCAACTGCATACCCAGATCGTGCAAGGCGCGGGCAAGTTCAACAATACCGGTCTTGTCAGACACAGATATCAAGGCATTCATGAAAATTACTTCCTATTTTGGGGACAAGACCGCATACACAGCATCAAAGCAATTTGTGATCGGTGAGTTTTTTTCGCAATGTGTTGCGGTTCAATCCGAGCCACGTGGCTGCACGCGATTGGTTACCGTCGGCGTGCTTCATGACGACATCAAGCAATGGCTTTTCCATCACCTGAATCATCATGTCGTGCAATTGATCGGGCTCTGCACCACGCAAGTCCTTGAAATACGTTTCAAGGCTGTGGCGAATTACCTCTTCAATTTGCTTCTTGCTCATGTGCTTGTCTCCAAAACGCAAGTGTTTTCTAAGGGCTGTAAACGGTCTGACAACTGGGCCAAACCATCAAAATAATGGGCAACCACCTGCAATTGCTGGTTGCAATCGTCAATCTCATTCATGGTTTTTCTAAAGGCCAATGCATCAGGCAGGCCGTGCGTGTACCAAGCGATATGTTTTCGCGCACTGCGAACACCCATGTGGTTGCCGTACAGGCTGTAGTGATCCTGCAAATGGTTCAAAAGTAAACGCTTGACCTCGGCCACCAATGGCGGCGCGAGCAAACTGCCGTGGCTAAGGTAGTGCGTGATTTCACGGAATATCCATGGGCGCCCTTGTGCTGCACGTCCGATCATCACGGCATCTGCACCAGTTTGCGTGAGCACTTGCTTGGCTTTCTGGGGTGAATCAATATCGCCATTGGCAACCACGGGAATGCGAACGGATGATTTCACCTCTGCAATAGTCTCGTACTCAGCTTGTCCTTTGTAACCCTGTTCTCGGGTGCGTCCATGCACCGTGACCATTTGCACGCCCGCCGATTCCGCTTGTATTGCCAGCGAAACCACATTGCGTTGATCGGCGCGCCATCCTGTGCGCATCTTGAGAGTCACCGGCACTTCATAGGGCATGGCTGCATCCACCACAGCCTGCACGATTTGCATGGCCAAACGTTCGTCTTGCATCAATGCTGAACCAGCCCATTTGTTGCATACCTTTTTGGCGGGACAACCCATGTTGATATCGATGATTTGGGCGCCTCGCTCGATGTTGTGCACCGCTGCTTGAGCCATCATGTCAGCATCCGTGCCTGCGATTTGCACTGCGATCGGGCCAGATTCACCGTCATGGTTGGCGCGGCGTGAGGTTTTCAAACTGTCCCACAAATCTTTGCGGGAAGTGACCATTTCGCTCACTGCATACGATGCACCCAGTTTTTTACACAACATACGAAATGGCCTGTCAGTCACACCAGCCATGGGGGCGACAAACACGTTGTGTGCTAACTCGAATGATCCGATGCGCATGTTGAACAATGAAGTGTGCTTAAAAAGGAGGCACGATTCTAGCGGTGTGAAACGCTTTTGTATGCGCTTTTTTTGATGTTTTTTTCTCTGAATATGTGTGCGTTTTGGTATTGGTTTTTTTTTCACACGCAACCATTACACTGCCTCAGATGGAGAATTTTTTTCAATCCCTATTGACAAACCTATCGCAGCCCGAGTATGGCTTGATAGTTTTATTTTGCGCATCATTGTTAGCCGCCACATTACTTCCTTTTGGGTCAGAGCCAGTTCTGCTGGGTCTGACCACGTTGAACCCATCGCTTGTGTGGCCCGCATGGTGCGTGGCGACCTTAGGCAATAGCTTGGGTGGTGCCGTGGGCTGGTGGATGGGTCTGGGTGCTGACCATTTATGGACTACCCACAGCAGTTTTACAGTCGAGAAAGCGCATCGCTTGCGTGCCATGCAATGGTTACAACGTATCGGACCCGCCGCATGCTTGGGCGCGTGGTTGCCAGTGGTTGGTGACCCATTGTGCGTGGTCGCCGGATTTTTAAGACTGCCGTTTTGGCCGTGCGTTTTTTTTATGGCTGTAGGTAAGGCACTGCGTTATGGAGTGCTGTTGCTTGGCTGGCAATGGCTAAATAGTGCGGCATGAATCGCTTTGCGTTACGAATAAAAACGCATTCGTGATGGTCATGGTATCTTTCAGGAACTGAATAAAAAGTTCATCACATCACCATCTTTAACAACATATTCTTTGCCTTCCGCACGCATTTTTCCAGCGTCTTTCGCACCTTGCTCACCCTTGAATTGAATGTAGTCGTTGAATGAAATGGTTTGTGCGCGGATATATCCTTTTTCAAAATCGGTATGAATGACACCGGCGGCCTGCGGTCCCGTGTCTCCCTCGCGAATGGTCCAAGCACGAACTTCTTTCACACCTGCTGTGAAATACGTTTGCAAACCCAGCAACGAATAGGCAGATCGAATCAAGCGGTTTAAACCGGGCTCGTCTTGGCCCAGTTCTGCCAAAAACATGTCGCGGTCTTCATCGCTCATCTCGCTCATCTCGGCTTCGAGTTTGGCGCTGATGGCCACCACCGGGGCATGCTGCGCCTGTGCAAATGCGGTCAAGCGGTCTAATAAGGGATTGTTTTCAAATCCATCTTCAGCCACATTGGCGACGAACATGGCCGGCTTAGCGGTGATCCAAAAGAATTGCTTGAGCGCGAGTTTGTCTTCTTTGCTGAAGTCAATGGTTCTCACGGGTTTGGTGTCATTCAATGCTGCTTGGCATTTCTCCAGAATGGTCACCAACTTGGCCGCTTCTTTGTCTCCTGAACGCGCGGTTTTTTGGTGGCGATGCAAGGCTTTTTCCACGCTGCTCAAGTCGGCCAGACACAATTCGGTTTGAATCACTTCAGTGTCAGAAATCGGATCGACCTTGCCAGCCACGTGTATCACGTTGTCATCTTCAAAACACCGCACCACATTGACAATCGCATCGGTTTCACGAATATGCGCCAAAAATTGGTTGCCCAAACCCTCGCCTGTGCTGGCACCCGCGACCAGCCCAGCGATATCCACAAACTCCACAATGGCAGGCACCACGCGTTCAGGTTTGACAATCTCACTCAACTGCGCCAAACGTGGGTCAGGCACTTCCACCACACCCACATTCGGCTCAATGGTGCAAAACGGATAGTTTTCAGCCGCAATACCTGCTTTGGTCAAGGCATTGAACAGGGTGGATTTACCGACGTTGGGCAAGCCCACGATGCCGCATTTCAAACTCATGGCTGTTTCCTTGGAAAGCTCATGCACACGCTAGGGTTGTGCGCAAAGCCTGAAATTCTACGGGCAGGCAACTCCTACAATCGAAAACATGTCTTCTCCCTTTGATATTTGTATCCGCGGCAGCGGCGTGGTTGGCAGCACATTGGCACTTTTACTGGCGCGACAACGCTTGCGTGTGGCATTGGTGGGTCAACCCGCACCTGCCACCGATGTACGCGCATTTGCCCTCAATACCCTTTCACGCGAGATACTTTCAGATCTGCGTTGTTGGCCTGAACCACCGCATGTCACTGCGGTGCAATCCATGCAAGTATGGGGAGATGCCGGTGGTCAAGTGCAATTTCAAGCGCCTTCGTTCAACGGCTTGACGCACATTGTTGATGTCCCTGCGTTAGAACGCATGCTGTCCGAAGCCATCCATTTTCAACACGATATTCAACGTGTTGATGCTCCGCCTGAAGCCACACTGACCGTGGTGTGCGAAGGGCGCAATAGCCAAACCCGCCAAGAGCTTGGCGCGAAATACAACAGCTTGCCGTACCCACAACATGCTTTGGCTACCCG
>JBJTXF010000051.1:0-5211 GCA_046082145.1 Limnohabitans sp.
GCGCTGCACATGCATGCGGGTGACGGCAATGTGCACACGAATTTACCCGTGAACAGCGACGATTACGACATGCTGCAAACCGCCCACGAAGCGGTTGACCGCATCATGGCGCTGGCGCGATCGCTCGATGGCGTGATTTCAGGAGAACACGGGATTGGTATCACCAAACTGCAATACCTTACCGACAGCGAATTGCAACCTTTCGCCGCCTACAAATCTAGGGTCGACCCCAATGGCCATTTCAATAAGGGCAAATTACTTCGTCGGCCCACCCGAGCGGACGACCAAGTGCGACACGCCGATTTGAGTCAGGCCTACACACCCAGCTTTGGCCTCATGGGCCATGAGTCGCTGATCATGCAACAGTCGGACATCGGCGCTATTTCGGACTCCATCAAAGATTGTTTGCGTTGCGGCAAATGCAAGCCTGTTTGTGCCACGCATGTACCGCGCGCCAATTTGCTCTACAGCCCTCGCGACAAAATTTTGGCCACGTCTTTGTTGATCGAGGCTTTTTTGTACGAAGAACAAACCCGTCGCGGTGTGTCCATCAAGCACTGGGAAGCATTTGAGGACGTGGCTGACCATTGCACGCTTTGCCACAAATGCGCTAATCCGTGTCCGGTCAATATCGACTTCGGCGATGTCAGCATGAACATGCGCAATTTGCTGCGCAAAATGGGTCGCCAAAGTTTTCGGCCTGCGCAAGCATTTCAGTCGTGGTTGGTCAGCACGGTCAATCCATCAGCCATCCAATTCGGCCACCAGCTCACCCGATGGGGGATGCAAGCGCAACGCTTAGCCAACCAGGTGTTGGTTACGCTGGCACGTCGCCAAACCCGCCAGCCACCTGCCTCTGTGGGCGCGGCTGGCATCCAAGCGCAAGTGGTTCACTTTGTGAACAAAAAAATGCCTGCGGGCTTGCCCAACAAAACCGCTCGCGCCTTGCTCGATATAGAAGACCGCGATTACGTGCCCATTATTCGCAACCCCGTCACGACATCTGCTGATGCCGAGGCCGTGTTTTATTTCCCGGGCTGCGGTTCAGAGCGTTTGTTCAGCCAAGTCGGCTTGGCTACCCAAGCCATGCTTTGGCATGTGGGTGTGCAAACCGTGTTGCCGCCCGGTTATCTCTGTTGCGGCTATCCGCAGCGCGGCTCGGGTCAGCAAGACAAAGCCGACAAAATCATCACCGACAATCGGGTGCTTTTTCACCGCGTGGCCAATACGCTCAATTATCTGGACATCAAAACCGTGGTGGTCAGTTGTGGTACGTGTTATGACCAATTACAAGGCTATGAGCTCGACAAAATTTTCCCCGGTTGCCGCATCGTCGATATCCACGAATTTTTGTTGGAAAAAGGTGTGACCTTGCCCGGACCACAAGCCTACCTGTACCATGACCCGTGTCACAGTCCTATGAAACAGCAAGCACCCATGAAAACCGTCAGAGCTTTGTTGGGCGAACAAGTCGTGGAAAGCAAACGCTGCTGCGGTGAAAGCGGCGGGCTGGCCTATGCCCGGCCAGACATTTCCACCCAGATCCGATTTCGCAAAGAACAGGAAATCTTGGCGGGAGAAGCCAAGTTGCGCGACAACGGTTGGGTGGCACACAAAGATAACCTCAAAGTATTGACCTCCTGCCCGAGTTGTCTGATTGGCCTGAACCGATTCCAAGACGACTTGCAAAACGGCTTATTAGAGGCCGATTACATCGTGGTTGAAATGGCCAAAAAAATCCTGGGCGACCAATGGATGCCTGAGTATGTGCAACGTGCCAATGCTGGCGGCATAGAACGCGTGTTGGTGTAAGACCATGGCCGGATTACAAGCAACCACCCCGCAACCGACCGATATCGTGGTTCACGGCGCTTCCAAAACTTTGGAGGTGTCTTTCGACAACGGACAGACATTCCGATTGTCTTTTGAATTGTTGCGGGTATACAGTCCATCTGCGGAAGTGCAAGGCCACGGCCCAGGCCAAGAGGTATTGCAAACCGGCAAGCGCGATGTGGGTATGGTGTCTTTGTCGCCAGTGGGCCATTACGGGGTGCAGTCTGTTTTTTCAGACGGCCATGACAGCGGTATTTATTCTTGGGATTACTTGCATTTTTTGGGAGTGAACCAAGCACAACTTTGGGCGCAATACGAGCAGCGTTTGCAGCAAGCAGGCGCAGATCGCGATACCCCCATGCCACAGCGTGGCGGATCCGCCTGCCAGACATAAGGACCCCTCAAACACATGGCCACCACAGATTTCGGTTTCAAAACAGTGGAAGCGCAAGACAAAGCGCGTCGTGTGCGCGGCGTATTCGATTCGGTGGCATCGAAATACGACATCATGAACGACTTGATGTCGCTCGGGTTGCACCGTGCTTGGAAGGCCTACACCGTCATGGTTGCCAATGTGAAGCCAGGACATAAGGTGTTGGACATTGCCGGCGGCACGGGTGACTTGGCCATGGCATTTGCTGGCAAGGTCGGCGCACGCGGTCAGGTGGTGCACACCGATATCAATTTGGCCATGCTCAAACAAGGCCGTGATCGGTTGACCGACAAAGGCATCTTGCTGCCCACCCTGGTGTGCGATGCTGAACAACTGCCTTTTGCAGACGCTCACTTCGATCTGGTGAGCGTGGCCTTTGGCTTGCGAAACATGACACACAAAGACCGTGCGTTGAAAGAGATGGCGCGCGTGCTCAAACCCGGCGGCAAATTGCTGGTGCTTGAATTCTCCAAAATCGCCCCGCCTTTGGCCAAAGCCTACGACCTTTACTCGTTTGAAGTCTTGCCGCGTTTGGGCAAAATCGTGGCAGGCGACGAGGCCAGTTACCGTTATTTGGCAGAGTCTATTCGCATGCACCCAGACCAGCAAACCCTCAAAGCCCTTATGCAAGAAAGTGGTTTTGCCCATGTGGATATACACAACCTGAATTTAGGGATGGTTGCACTTCATGTTGCAATACGGTGTTAATTTCTGTTTGAGTATTTTGGGAGTCTCAGTTTTATGAAGTTCATCAGTGTTGTTTTAGCTTTGTTTATGGCGATGGCCAGCATGCATGCCGACGCAGCAAGACGCATGGGCGGCGGCAAATCCTTTGGCCAACAATCTGGCAATGTGACGCAGCGCGAAGCAACCCGTCCCGCCCCCGGGGCTACGCCAAACGCCCCTCCCGCAACTGCGCCCGCCGCAGCTGCACCGCGCAGGCCTTGGGGTGCCATGCTGGGCGGACTGGCAGCGGGATTGGGTTTGGCTTGGCTGGCGCATTCTCTGGGCTTTGGCGCTGAATTCGGCCAGATACTGATGTTGGGTTTGTTAGCCATGTTGGCTGTCGGCGTAATCAGTTATTTCTTGCGCCGCCGTGCTAACTCTGCGCCCAGCCCTTACGCCTTTGGTGGCGGCAGCGGTTCCTCAGTCAACCCTGGCCACATGCCGCACTACAACCCAGCCAACGTGGGCAATGATGCATCCGCCAGACCTTGGGAGCAATCAAGCACCTCGTTTGATAGCGGCACTGCACCGCGTTCAGGTGTCCGCATTGGCTCATCCTTGGTGGCGGGAGGCCAAAATTGGTTCATTCCTACCGACTTTGATGTGCACGGTTTTGTGGCTGCAGCCAAACAAAACTTCATCAGTTTGCAAGCGGCATGGGACCGTGCCGACATTTCTGCACTGCGAGCCATGATGACTGACAACATGTTGCATGAAATCCAGACTCAGTTGGCAGAAAGAGGGCAGTTGGTACAAGGCCCCAATTCCACAGAAGTGGTGATGCTTGAGGCCCAGTTATTGGGTATCGAAGATTTAGGCGAAGGATACATGGCCAGCGTTGAGTTCTCTGGCATGATCCGCGAAGAACCTCACGCTGCTCCCAACCCGTTTCGCGAGGTGTGGAACATGACCAAACCCAAAACTGGCGGCGCAGGTTGGTTGGTTGCTGGCGTGCAGGCTTTGCAATAATTCATAACCAGCGATCTCCTTCCTGTGCCCAACCTATCCAGCGGGCGGGTTTTGGGTTTGAAAGCCTTGCAATAATCCGGTCTGTCAACTTTTTTATCGCACACCGGATTATTCATGGTCATGGCTTCTTCGATTGCAGACTTGTCTGCCCGTTTATCTGTATTCATGATGGCTTTTCGTTTGCCCGATTGGCTACTTCATGAATTGCAGGATAAATGCGTATTGCTGCTCAACCATGTTTTGGGACAAGAGCCTGTAGCCACCGAGCGTTTGCGCAGACAACAAGGACGGTGTGTTCAAGTCAGTTGGCGTGATTACCGATTGCAATGGGTTATCACGCCAGCAGGTTTGCTGACGCGTGCCGATGCTGATTTGTCCGCCGACTTGCACTTGCACATCAGCCAAGACCAACCTTTGACTTTGCTTCAGACATTGGCCAAAGGCGAAAAACCAGCCATGCGAATCGATGGAGATGTCATTTTGGCTGCCGATATCAATTGGCTGGTTGACCATGTACGCTGGGACATGGAAGAAGATTTGTCGCGTGTTTTTGGTGATGCCGCAGCTCACCATTTGGTCAGTTTTTTCAAACGCGTTGCCTCCGCATTGCGTGAGTTTGCTGTCAAATGACCCGTTTATTTCGTGGCGTTTTCATCGTATGGATTGTTCTGCGATTTGGCTTGGATGAGTTGCTGCTATCTGGTTTCAAGCAGCCTTGGCTGATACGCTTGACTCGGGTACTGACAATGGGGCGCAATCTGTCCGCACCACGTGGACAACGCCTTCGACAAGCGCTGGAACACCTCGGGCCAGTGTTCGTCAAGCTGGGACAGGTGCTTTCCACCCGCCGTGATTTACTGCCCAGCGATATCGCTGATGAATTGGCCAAGCTACAAGACCAGGTACCGCCCTTTCCCTCTGAGGTGGCGGTGGCATCGATTGAGCGGGCTTTGGGGCGATCAGTCAACGAAATTTTCAGCCGTTTTGACCGTGTGCCTGTGGCAAGCGCCTCTATCGCACAGGTGCATTTTGCCAGTTTGCGCAATGCATCTGGACAAGAGCGCGAAGTGGCGGTGAAAGTCTTGCGCCCCGGCATGCTGGAAGTGATTGACAAAGATGTAGAGTTGATGCGCACCATGGCAGTGTGGTTGGAGCGTTTATCTCATGACGGTAAACGGCTCAAGCCGCGCGAAGTGGTGGCTGAGTTTGACAAATACTTACATGACGAGCTTGATCTGGTGCGCGAGGCT
>JBJTXF010000052.1:0-3190 GCA_046082145.1 Limnohabitans sp.
GCCATGAACGCGCCCGAGCCCAAAGAAATCTGGCCGCAATAGCCCACCAAAATATTCACTCCCACGGCTGCCATGGCCATGATGACAAAGGGAATCAAGATGGCGCTGAACAAATAATCGGTGGCGAAAAACGGCACGCCAACAAACGCCAGCAACAACAACACACCCATGAACCAGCGGTCCTGCGCAATCGGCAGAATCTGTTGGTCAGCTTGGTAGCTGGTTTTGAATTGGCCGTTTTCTCTGTAGAACATGCTTCTCTTATTTAACTTTCAATTTTTTAACTCCGACCCGCTGCGCTTAACTTTGCATCGCAAAGTTAGTCTGCGTTGAAAGATCATTGACCGCGTATTTCATACTCGGTCAATGATCTTTTCCCCGAACAGCCCCTGAGGACGCACGAGCAAGAACAACAATGCCAGCACATAGGCAAACCAAATTTCGATGCCACCACCGACATAAGGGCCCAAATACACCTCGGAGAGTTTTTCGCCAACCCCGATGATCAAGCCGCCGATGATGGCGCCCGGCACGGAGGTGAGGCCACCCAAAATCACCACAGGCAATGCACGCAACGCCACCGTCGCCAGGGAAAACTGCACGCCGAGTTTGCTGCCCCAAATCATGCCTGCCACCAAGGCCACCACGCCCGCCACACACCACACAATCACCCAAATCCGGTTGAGAGGAATGCCAATCGATTGCGCCGCCTGATGGTCGTCGGCCACTGCGCGCAATGCCCGGCCCGTGGAAGTTTTCTGAAAGAACACCGACAGCGCAGCGACCAACACCGCGGCGATCAAGGCAGCGATCAAATCTTCCTGGTTGATCAAAATGCCGCCCTCAAACACGTTTTGAAAAGCCATCACAGGTTCTTTGGGCATGCCGATATCGATTTTGTAGATGTCGCTGCCAAATATCGACTGGCCCAGACCTTCTAAAAAATACGTGATGCCCAAGGTCGCCATCAACAGCGTGGTGCCTTCTTGGTTGACCAACTGACGCAACACCCAACGCTCAATCAACCAAGCCACCGCAAACATCACCAAGGCAGCCAACGCAAACGCCATCAGGTTGACCAACCACGCAGGGCCCAAGCCGGCTTCTTTCAACCATTCGGAGAATCGCGCCATGGCCAACGCGGCAAACAACACCATCGCACCTTGCGCAAAATTGAACACACCAGAGGCTTTGAAGATCAACACAAAGCCCAGAGCCACCAACGAATACAGCATGCCGGCCATCAGGCCGCCCAGCAGTGTTTCAAGAAAAAATCCCATGGCCGTCAATGTCCTGTGCCGAGGTAGGCGCTGATCACCTCGGGGTTGTTGCGTACTTCATCAGGCGTGCCGTCACCAATTTTTTTGCCGTAGTCCAACACCACCACGCGGTCGGAAATATCCATCACCACGCCCATGTCGTGCTCGATCAACACCACGGTGGTGCCAAACTCATCGTTCACATCCAGAATGAAACGGCACATGTCTTGTTTTTCTTCGACGTTCATACCGGCCATGGGCTCGTCCAACAACAGCACCTCTGGTTCGAGCGCCAGCGCACGGCCCAAATCGACACGTTTTTGCAAGCCATAGGGCAGTTGTCCGACAGGGGTTTTGCGGTAGGGCTGAATTTCCAAGAAATCGATGATCTCTTCCACCCGTTGGCGATGCTCCATTTCTTCACGCGCGGCCGGACCCAGTCTGATGGCCTGCAAAAAAAGGTTTGACTTCATGCGCAAATTGCGCCCCGTCATGATGTTGTCCAACACGCTCATGCCTTTGAACAACGCCAGATTTTGAAACGTGCGCGCCACGCCCATCACCGCCACTTGGTGGCTGTCCATGTGGCTGAAAGTTTGTCCGCGAAACGTGATTTGCCCTTGCTGCGGCGTGTAGACACCGTTGATGCAATTGAGCATGGACGATTTGCCAGCGCCGTTGGGGCCAATGATGGCGCGTATTTCATGCTCACGCACATCAAAGCTGATGTCGGACAAGGCTTTGACTCCACCAAAGCTGAGCGAAATGTTTTGCACATTCAAAATGACTTCGCCGATGTGCTTGCTCATGCGGCGTGCCCCACCGGTGCAAACACTTTGGCATCTGCCAGGGTCAAGGTGGCGCTGACACTGCCACTGCGCCCGTCCTCAAACTTGACCGCGGTTTCTATGTACTGTTCGGTTCGGCCTGCATACAAAGCGTCGACCAAGACCGCGTATTTTTCTGCGATGTAGCCGCGCCTGACTTTGTTGGTGCGGGTGAGTTCGCCGTCGTCGGCATCCAGCTCTTTGTGCAGCACCAAAAAGCGGCTGATTTGCGAACCGGCCAGCATGCTGTCGGCTGACAAATCGGCGTTCACTTTCTCGACGCATTCCAGCAGCAATTGGTAGACCTCGGGCTTTTGTGCCAAATCGGTGTAGCCTGCATAAGGCAGATTGCGCCGCTCGGCCCAATTGCCCACCGCGTCAAAGTCGATGTTGAGCATGACACACACCCGGTCGCGGCCATCGCCATAGGCCACCGCCTCTTTGATGAACGGGAAAAATTTGAGTTTGTTCTCGACGTATTTCGGCGCGAACATGGCGCCATCATTGGTGCCGCCTTGGATGCGCCCCACGTCTTTCACACGGTCAATGATCTTCAAATGGCCACGGCTGTCGATGAAGCCTGCATCGTTGGTTTTGTACCAGCCCTCTGCATTCAGCACTTCTGCGGTGGCCTCTGGGTTTTTGTAATAGCCTTTGAGCAAACCGGCGGACTTGACCAAAATTTCGCCGTTGTCAGCGACTTTGATTTCCACCCCGGCACACGGCACGCCCACGGTATCGGCGAAAGCCTCGTGGTCGGGTTGCAAACACACAAACACCGCGGTTTCGGTGGACCCGTACAACTGTTTCAAGTTGATGCCGATCGAACGGTAAAAGCTGAACAAATCGGGGCCAATGGCTTCGCCTGCGGTGTAGGCCACGCGCACGCGTGACATGCCCAAATTGTTGCGAAGCGGTCCATACACCAGCAGATTGCCCAAGCCGTACATGACACTGGGCCAAAACCCGATCGATTGACCGTCCATGCGTCGCGGTCCGTGCGCGCGTGCGATATCCATGAAGTACTTGAACATGCTGCGCTTGATGGGACTGGCGTCTTCCATGCGGATCATCACTTGCGTGAGAAGACCTTCAAACACACGC
>JBJTXF010000053.1:0-5594 GCA_046082145.1 Limnohabitans sp.
CTGGCGGCAAAGACAGCTACAGCATGCTGGATATTTTGTTGAAAATGAAAATGCGCGCGCCGATCGACTTTGACATCATTGCTGTCAACCTGGATCAAAAGCAACCCGGTTTTCCAGCCCATGTGTTGCCCGATTACCTGACCCAAATCGGTGTGCCTTTTCACATTGAAAACCAAGACACCTACAGTGTCGTCAAGAAAAAAATTGCGCCTGGAAAAACCATGTGCAGCCTATGCAGCCGCTTGCGCCGAGGCATTTTGTACCGCGTGGCCGATGAACTGGGCGCCACCAAAATTGCACTCGGTCACCATCGCGACGATATTTTGCAAACCTTGTTTTTGAACATGTTTTTTGGCAGCAGGCTCAAGAGCATGCCGCCCAAATTGATGAGCGACACCGGCCGTCACATTGTCATCCGTCCGCTGGCTTTCGTGGCCGAACGCGATTTAGTGCGATGGGCACAGCACCGAGAATTTCCCATCATTCCGTGCACGCTGTGCGGCAGCCAAGACGGTTTGCAACGCCAGCAAGTGGGCGACATGCTGCGCGAATGGGAAAAGAAATTTCCGGGGCGTTTAGACAATATGTTCAATGCCTTGCAGAACACCGTGCCGTCGCATTTGCTCGACCCCAAACTGTTTGACTTCAAAGGCATGAAAGCCACCGGCGAACCGCCCGAGGAAGGCGATATGGCGTTTGACCCCGAGTCTTTCAGCATGCCATCGCTGTCGGGTATTCAAACCATCACGGTATAAATCAGTTATTTACGCATGAAAAAAGCGGCCCGCAGGCCGCTTTTTTTCGTTGGCAAAGGGTCAATGCTTTTTGTAAGCAATGACCTTTTGGTGTTGCTCACCCAAGCCTTCAATGCCCAGTGACATGGTGTCACCCGCTTTGAGAAACACAGGCGCGGGCTTGCCGTTTTTCTTCATGCCCATGCCCACACCGGGTGGTGTGCCGGTGGTGATGACATCTCCGGGCATCAAGGTCATGAATTCACTGACGTAACTCACCAACTTGGCAACTGTGAACACCATGGTTTTGGTGTTGCCGGTTTGCATGCGTACACCGTTCACATCCAACCAGATGTTCAAACGCTGAGGCTTGGGCACTTCGTCACGGGTCACCAACCAGGGGCCGATGGGACCAAAGGTGTCGCAACCCTTGCCTTTGTCCCAGGTCATGCCGCGTTCGAGTTGAAATTCGCGTTCGGACACATCGTTGATGGTGCAATAGCCCGCCACATAGTCCAATGCACGGGCTTGTGACACATAACTGGCGCGTGCGCCGATGACCACGCCCAATTCCACTTCCCAATCGGTTTTCACAGACCCTTTGGGCAACATGATGTCGTCGTCGGGGCCTTGCACGCAACTGTTGGCTTTCATGAACACCACCGGTTCTTTGGGCACCGGCAAGTTGGATTCGGCCGCGTGATCGGCATAGTTGAGACCGATGGCGATGAATTTACCGACATGGCTGATCGGGCAACCCATGCGGGGCTTGCCGCACACCAAGGGTAATTTGGCAGTGTTGAGTCGGGCCAATTTGGACAGTTCTTTGTCACTCAAATGGTCAGGTGTGATGTCTGCAATCACGCCTGACAAATCGCGCAACTTGCCGTCAGCATCGATCAAGCCGGGTTTTTCGCGGCCTGCCGCGCCATAACGAACCAATTTCATGTGTGCTCCTGAAAAAAATCAATAAGTGGATCGGCCACCGGACAAATCAAACACCGCCCCGGTGGAAAAAGAACAATCATCGGTGCACAACCAAGCCACCATGGCGGCGATTTCATCGGGCGTGCCAAAACGTCCCATCGGGATTTTGCTCAGCATGAACTGTATATGCTCCGGCGTGAGTTGATCGAATATCGGCGTTTTGACAGCAGCAGGTGTCACGCAGTTCACGCAAATGGCCGTGTCGGCGAGTTCTTTGCCGATCGATTTGGTCAAGGCGATCACAGCAGCTTTGCTGGCGCTGTAAGCGCTGGCGTTGGGATTGCCGTCTTTGCCTGCGACCGATGCGATGTTGACGATGCGGCCTTTGTTGCGCGCTTTCATGTGCGGCACCATTTCTCGGCAACAGTAATACAAGCCATTGACATTGATATCGAAGACTTTGAGCCAGTCTTCAAGCGGGTAATCCCAGCTTTTCATGTTCGGGCCACTGATGCCTGCACTGTTGACCAATGCATCCACATCTGCCATGGCTACTGTTTTTTTCACCGCTTCAACCACTTGGGCATGCTGTGTCAAGTTGACTTGTACGGCCTCGATGGTGGCTTGGGGCCATTGTTGTCGCAGCGCCGAAACTGCTTTGTCCATGCCCGCTTGGTCGAGGTCCCAAACGGTGACACGAGCACCTGAATGAAGCAAACGCTGCACGATGGCCAAGCCCAGCCCGCTGGCGCCACCTGTGACCACCGCATGGCGGCCTTGCATATCTAATTGGTTCATGGCATGTGGTCCTTGTCATTCAAAAAATAAACAAGCTGCATTATCAACATGCCGAGGCAACCCAAGCATAAAATTTGTCACATCAGGGATATGTATTTTTAGATGAGAAAATTTAGGCTGGCTTCCAAATGTTCCAAAGGCGAACGTTTATACCCTGAACGCGAAAAACGGTGCAATCGACCGACTGCAAAAGCCATTGCCACAGATGCTTGCGCCTGTGTGTCCACTGTGGGTGTGGCCGAAGCGCTGGCTGCGTCACGCAATACTTGCCGAAAACTGGCTTCTACTTTGTCAAAAAATAAATTCATGCGCTGGTGCAAGCGATCGTTTTCAAACACCAAAGCATCACCTACCATGACGCGTGCCATGCCCGGATTGCGCTCTGCAAATTGCAATAAAACAGTGAGCATGCGGCGCAGTTTGTCTGGCGCTTCGTGCGGCCCTTGGGCGATTTGATTGAGCAAACTGAACACACTGGTTTCGATGAATTCAATCAAGCCCTCGAACATTTGCGCCTTGCTGGCGAAATGGCGGTACAGCGCAGCTTCGCTGACCTCGAGCTTGGCGGCCAGTGCGGCGGTGGTGACCCGCTCTGAGCCGGGTTGCTCCAACATGGCGGCAAGTGCCTGCAGTATTTGTATGCGCCGCTCACCCGGCTTGGGTCGCTTGCGCGGAGTGGCATCAGCCTTGTTTGCTGCAGCTTGATCATCAGCCATAGGATGGTCCTCCTCGGTGGTCAGTGCGAACGGATCATGGTGCCAAAAGCTTGGTCAGTCAAAATCTCCAATAACAACACATGTGGCACTCTGCCGTCAATGATGTGCACCGCTTTGACGCCACTCTTGGCGGCTTCTAGCGCGCCGCTGATTTTGGGGAGCATACCGCCACTGATGGTGCCGTCCGCAAACAAAGCATCGATGTGTCGTGCGCTCACATTGGTCAGCAATTGGCCTGATTTATCTAGTACACCAGCGGTGTTCGTCAACAGCACCAGTTTTTCAGCATGGAGCACAGTTGCAAGTTTGGAGGCGACCACGTCGGCATTGATGTTGTAGCTTTCATTGTGGAGACCAAAACCGATGGGACTGACCACGGGAATAAATGCATCGTCTTGCAGTGCTTTGAGCAAAGACGGGTCAATGGAAGTGATATCGCCCACTTGCCCGACATCATGCTCAATGCTTGGGTCAAGGTTGTCCAACATTTTCAATTTCTGCGCGCGGATCATGCCGCCATCGCGCCCGGTTAAGCCCACGGCTTTGCCGCCTGCCTGGTTGATCAATCCCACAATGTCTTGTTGCACTTCACCGGCCAACACCCACTCCACCACCTCCATGGTTTCAGCATCGGTGACACGCATGCCTTGAATGAATTCGCCTTTTTTTCCCAATCGCTGCAAAGCATTTTCAATTTGAGGGCCGCCACCATGTACCACGATGGGATGCATACCCACCAATTTCAACAACACCACATCGGCAGCGAAATCGGCTTGCAGGGCCGGGTCGGTCATGGCATTACCGCCGTATTTGATGACGATGGTTTTGCCGTGGAACTGGCGGATATAGGGAAGCGCCCGCGCCAAGATTTGGGCCTGATCGCGGTGTGATGGCGAATTATGTGCGTCTGAAGTGTTCATGGGTTGGCATCAAAGATGTTTGGCATTGTGCACCAAGCTTGCAGATTGCCTGAAGCGTGTTGATAGGCTGATGCAGAGAATGCATAACCTGAATTTTTATTCATATTTTTATCAGGTTTTATCAGTAGTGTCCGGTTAAACCGGGTTAATTTGTAGTGAATGCCAATACTGGCGTGGCCTAGGAGGCCAATTTCTTTTGGTGCCGATTTGAAACTCTTTTACCCATTCCTGTGTAATTTCCAAGGCCTAAGCTCCTTGGAGGTTTCCTATGAATGTCGGCAAGACCTTGTTTGCTCAGATCATGGAGTTCGTTCCATGGACAAGCTTTTCCCGAATCGTGGCGCGCTATGGCGGCGATTCGGGCGTGCGGCGCCTGACTTGCTCGGAGCAGTTTCGAGTCATGGCTTTTGCACAACTGACGTGGCGAGAGAGTCTGCGAGACATCGAAGTGACTCTTGGAGCCAACTCGAGCAAGCTGTACGCCATGGGATTTCGCCACAGCATTTACCGCTCCACCTTGGCCGATGCCAACGAGTCGCGCGACTGGCGAATCTGGTCCGACTTGGCCGCAGTATTGATCCGACGCGCTCGCAAGCTTTATTTGGACGAGGACTTGGGGCTCGATCTCAAGAATACGGTCTACGCATTGGACGCCACCACCATCGATCTGTGCCTGAGCCTGTTCAAGTGGGCGCCGTTTCGCAAAGCCAAGGCAGCCGTCAAGTTGCACACACTGCTGGACCTCAGGGGCTCGATTCCCGCCTTCATTCACATCAGCGACGGCAAGATGCACGAGGTCAATGTGCTGGACATCTTGGTCTTGGAGCCAGGGGCGTTTTATGTAATGGACCGAGGCTACGTCGACTTTGCTCGCCTGTTTCAAATGCATCAAGCAGGATCTTTCTTTGTCACCCGCGCCAAAAGCAACATGAACGCCAGGCGCGTGTACTCGGCCAAGGTGGACAGGACCAGCGGCATCATCTGCGATCAATCCATTGCACTGAACGGGCACTACATCTCCCAAGACTACCCCGAACACCTGCGTCGTATCCGGTTCAAAGATCCCCAAACCCAACAGACTTTGGTCTTCTTGACCAACAACACGAGCTTGCCGCCGTTGACCATTGCCGCTTTGTACAAAAGCCGCTGGCAAGTCGAGTTGTTCTTCAAATGGATCAAGCAGCACCTGCGTATCAAGAAGTTTTTGGGCAACAGCGAGAACGCGGTCAAGACGCAAATCTGGTGCGCCGTGTCCACCTACGTGCTCATCGCCATTGTTAAGAAAGAACTTCAATTGAACGCATCTCTCTACACTTTGTTACAGATCTTGTCGGTCTCGGTATTCGAGAAAACCGAGGCTTTACAAGCCTTACAGGTCGACAGCAACCCAAGCCATAATGATGACAACGCTAACCAGTTGAATTTATTCAATTTTTAAACGGACACTTGTGATATCAAAATATGATTTGAATATGGCCAAGTCCCTATCAAATGGGCTC
>JBJTXF010000054.1:0-2219 GCA_046082145.1 Limnohabitans sp.
CATTGATTGTCAGCGGCGGATTTGACTATTTCACTCAGCGACTTCAACAACAATTAGGTATACACGAAACACGAAGTAACCAATTGGAAGTGAAAGACGGGTACTTCACGGGTCACGTAGCCCAGCAAGCTTGGGGCGATATATGCGACGGTGAAGAGAAAAAAAA
Source organism: Limnohabitans sp. (assembly GCA_046082145.1). Classification (GTDB taxonomy): domain Bacteria; phylum Pseudomonadota; class Gammaproteobacteria; order Burkholderiales; family Burkholderiaceae_C; genus Limnohabitans. The sequence continues at coordinate 167 of JBJTXF010000054.1, forward strand.
GATGGTTTTACAAACCGCTGATGGACTTGGTTTGCAACCTGAAGAGTGCATTGCTGTCGGCGATGGCTCAAACGATTTACCCATGATGTCAGTGTGCGGCTTATCTGTGGCCTACCACGCCAAACCCAAGGTCAGAGCCCAAGCGAATATCGTGATCGACACCGGGGGGTTGGACAGAATGTTTGACATTCTGATAGTTTGATCAATGCAGCGCTGCGTAGATAGCTTGCGCCAAAGCCATTGATATGCCCTCTACCGTGCACAAATCTTGAACACTGGCATCTGCCACCCCTCGTACACCGCCGAACCTTTGCAATAACTTGGCGCGTTTGCGAGGACCCACACCAGCAATATCTTCCAAACTGCTCGAACCCGTTCGCACCTTGGCGCGCTTGGCACGCATACCCGTGATAGCAAATCGATGTGCTTCGTCGCGGATTTGAGCCACCAACATCAGTGCAGCAGAGTCTTGTGCCAGTGTGAGTTTGGGTCTGCCATCAGCGAAAACCAATTCTTCCAATCCGACTTTGCGTCCGTCACCTTTTTCAACACCGACCAGGCGTGAAATGTCCAACTCGAGCGATTCAAACACCGACTTAGCCATGCTGATCTGACCTTTGCCACCGTCAATCAACACCAAATCTGGAAACCTCGCTTCACCCGAACGCACCGCTTCGGCCAATTTGGAATACCGCCTTGTCAACACTTGCCGCATGGCGGCGTAATCGTCTCCAGGTGTGATGCCTTCGATGTTGTAGCGTCGGTAGAGGGCTGATTGCATTTGATGGTGGTGAAACACCACGCATGAGGCTTGGGTTGCTTCGCCAGCTGTGTGCGAAATATCAAAACATTCGATCAAGAAATTGTCCATGTCTTCTGGCGCCAGATCAAGGGCGTCCACCAAGGCACGTGTTCTGGCTTGCTGCGAACCCTCTTCCGCCAGCAATCTACCTAATTTGATGGAGGCATTTTGCTGTGCCATTTCGAGCCACGATTTACGTTGCTCACGGGGCTGGTGAATCACGTGCAATTTGATACCCATCTGATCACCCAATGCACGGATCAAGCTTTTATCCACTGCATGGCTGGTTATCAAAGTGGGTGGCGCAGCAATTTCCAAATAGTGCTGAGAAATAAATGCTTCCAGCACCTCAACAGGTTGAGCGCCCTCGACATGTGATGGGAAATACGGGCTGTCCCCAAGATGGCGACCACCTCTGACCATGGCCAAATTCACACATGCTTTACCTGCTTGAACAATCACCGCCAAAATATCCACATCTCTGTCATCCACAGAATCGACAGATTGCTGATGCAACACTTTGGAGAGCGCATTGATTTGATTGCGGATATCAGCCGCAGCTTCAAACTCCAAGGCATCAGCATGCGTCATCATGCGTTTTTCCAATGACTTCATGACTTCTTGCGTGCGACCACTCAATAATTCGCATGCATTTTTCACATCTTGCTGATAGTCTTGTTCGCTGATCAATCCCCCACACGGACCAGAGCAACGTTTGATTTGGTGAAGCAAACAGGGACGCGTGCGATTTTTAAAAACCGTGTCTTCACAGGTTCTCAAGCGAAACACTTTTTGCAACAACTGAATCGCTTCACGTACAGCCCATACGCTGGGATAGGGCCCAAAATATTCGTGTTGCTTGTCAACGGCACCTCTGTAGTAAACCACCCTTGAAATCGACTTGGGTGATGGATGCCCTAAAGCATCGGTTGCTGCCGCTTTGGCACCCGTGATTTTTAAATACGGGTAACTTTTATCGTCACGAAACAGAATGTTGTAGCGCGGTTTGAGCGTTTTGATCAGATTATTTTCAAGCAACAAAGCCTCGGCTTCAGACCGCACTACCGTGGTTTCCATACGCGCAATTTTGGAAACCATGAGGCCGATACGCGTGCCATCGTGTGACTTTTGAAAATAACTGCTGACCCGTTTTTTCAGGTGGTTGGCTTTACCTACGTAAAGCACCTGCCCTTCTGCGTCAAAGTAGCGGTAAACACCGGGCAGGCTGGGCAAAGCGGCGACTTGCGACAG
>JBJTXF010000055.1:0-12979 GCA_046082145.1 Limnohabitans sp.
TATTAACATCTCCAACTGTCGATAAGTGGTGTCATAGATGGGCCATGTGAAAAATAACTGACCGCTTCCCCAGCCTAGGTCATTTGTCTCGTGCAGTGGCGCTTGACGTTGCCAAGACCCGCCGTTAAATCGTAACCACAACTCCGCATGATCCTGCGTTGGTGACTGCAAGCTCAGCCACAAAGGCAACTGCTGCACATATTCAACAGGCACTGACCAGGCCACCCAATGTGGAACACTGTTGGCAGCAGCTACAACTTGGTGTGGGTGAGAAATTCGCAAGGCATCAGTCTGTAGACTGCGCTGCCACGCTTCATGTGGTCTCAAGTCGGCACCATGGTCAACAACCACCCGCAACAGATGCCAGACTGGAAAATCGGTGTTCATGGCATGAGCACAGACATGGATGAGCAGCCACGCCCATACCCAGAGTTTCAGCTTAATCAATGTCGTCGCTCTGTGGTGCCATGCTGTGAGGTCGTCCTAAGCGGTGTACCCACTGCCAATACACCGCAGATGCTTGTGTTTTGTTTTTCACCCCGAGACGCTGATAAATCATTTGCTGATGGGTACGCACCGTGCTCTCTTCAATACCCAGTTGCATGGCCACTTCACGACTGCGCTTTCCTTTGGCCAATTGGGACAATACGAGCAATTGCCTGTCAGACAGCCATTGCATGCGTCCGACACCTGATTCGTTGGCCACAGACACTGTCACTTGCAATTCAGGTACCGCGGTTACAACAACATGCTGCAACGTTTGCAGCACCCTGTCTACCCACCGGGTCACGGGTTCTGATTTGCTGAGAAATTCAACCCGGTTGCTCAAGCAAATGTCGACTACATCAGCGTTGTCTACGGCTGAAAAAACCAAAATAGCACCTTGAGGTCGAGCATTGCAAAAAGCATGCAGCGTTTGCAGACCTTTGGCATCCGGCAAATTCAAATCCAACAACAGTACATCCACTTGCGGATAAATCGCCAGCAACTGCATTCCATGCGCCAAACTGCCCGCCTGGAGAAATTGTGCTTCAGGAATCAATTCACGCAAATTTGCGCACAACGCAGCAACCATCATGGGATGGTCCTCAACAATCAGTATCAGAGGGTCACGCATGCTTGGTCTGCCAAAGCATCTAGCGTGACAAAAATTCAAGGTCGAGACAAGTCAGTCGAACTGAATGTGAAAATTATTCAGTGTTAGTCGAATCCGTGATCAAACCGCTTCGGGCCTTCAATTGGACAGCACACAAAAACGCCAGCATCGCTACCGGCATGGCAAACACGAACACCTGCTGCAAACCCAGGTGAGTACTCAATGCCGCCCCTCCCAACGCCCCTGTGACACCGGTGAACCCATAACCAATCACCGCATACAAGGCTTGACCCCGACCGCGCAGTCGCCCCGGAAAATGTTGCGATAGCCAAGCAATACTCACCGTGTGTTGCACGGCGAAAGTGAACACATGCAGACATTGCGCCAACAGCAGAACAGGCAAGACCGGCGCATAAAAGGCCGTCATACCCATGCGCAGCACCATCACACCGGTGCACACACACAACCAAGTTGGCAAACTCAACCAGTGCAGCCATTTGCTTTGGGTGAAAAAGCCCACTATTTCCACCACCACCGACACAGCCCACAATACACCGATCATGTCCTTGCCATACCCCAATTCATCAAGGTACAAAGAAAAAAAAGTGTAGATGGATACGTGGGAGAGCACATGAAAAAACAAGGTTGCAAAAAACCAGCGACTGTGGGGCTGGTTCAATACTTGCCAAAACCCCACTTGACCTTGCACCTGGGTCACGGCTTCACGAGCATCTGGCAAGCTCCAACAACTGATGTTGACGGCCACCAAGGTCAGTACCGCCCACATAGGAAAACCCGTCATGCCCTGCGATTCAAACCAAGCACCCGAGGCAAATACGGTGACCAAGAAACCCACTGAACCCCACAAACGGATACGGCCGTAGCGCCTGACATCCAGACTGCCCTGGTGACTGACCAAGTGCGCCATCGCGGCCTCGCTCATCGGCATCATGGCGCTGGTGTGTATGAACATGCCAAACAACACGGCTGCCAGCCACCAAGGCGAGGGGTGCAACAACAAACCCAGCGAGAACAACAAGGCCATGCCTGCGCACCAACGCATCAACGGTACGCGAGCGCCGTTACGGTCACTCAACCAACCCCAGATATAAGGCGCAAAAACGCGGGTGAAGGCTTGCATCGAGGTGAGCAAACCGATCATCCATAAGCTCAGACCGAGATGTTTAAGCCATAGTGGCAAATAGGGGTTGAAAAAACCGATGTGCGAAAAATAACTCGCAGATAGCAAGGCAAAGGGCACCAATTGACGCCGCGTTGCACGCGGTGCAGAAGCAGTGTTCATGCAGTCAATCGAGGCGTTTGGCAGGGATAGGCTGCAGTGGCATCACCACATCCGCGCATTGCGCACGGTGACGCAACGCATGGTCCATCACCACCAGCGCCAACAGGGCCTTGGCAATGGGTGTTGCGCGTATCCCTACACACGGGTCATGACGGCCTTTGGTTTGCACCTGTGTGGCCTCACCGGCGCTGTTGATGGTGTCACGAGGTGTCAATATGGAACTGGTGGGTTTTATGGCGATGCTGACCTCCAGATCCTGCCCTGTGCTGATGCCGCCAAGCACGCCACCCGCGTTGTTTTGCACAAACCCTTGTGGGGAAAGACTGTCACCGTGGGTGGAACCGCGTTGCGACACGCTGGCAAACCCCGCGCCCATTTCCACACCCTTGACCGCATTCAAACCCATCATGGCATGCGCGATGTCTGCATCCAACCGGTCATAAATCGGTTGACCCAAGCCCACAGGCATAGCCTGCGCCACCACTCGGATACGCGCACCGCAAGAGTCACCTGCTTTGCGCAAACTGTCCATGTAATGTTCCAAGTGACTCACGTCTTCAATGGCTGCATAAAACGGGTTGTTCGGCACATGGGCCCAGTCTTCAAAACCTATGGGGTGTTCACCCAACTGGGTCATGCAACCTTTGAATGTGGTGCCGAATTTTTCAAACAACCATTTTTTGGCCACCGCACCTGCAGCCACAGTGGGTGCGGTCAGTCGGGCGGAAGAGCGACCACCTCCACGCGGGTCGCGCACACCATACTTTTGCAAATAGGTGTAGTCGGCATGCCCGGGGCGAAACGTTTGCAAGATGTTGTCGTAATCTTGGCTGCGCTGGTCGGTGTTTTGAATCAACAAGGCGATGGGCGCGCCAGTGGTTTTGCCTTGGTAAACGCCACTCAAAATTTGTACTTGGTCAGGTTCTTGGCGCTGTGTGACGTGCCTGCTGGTGCCAGGGCGGCGTCTGTCTAAATCGTGCTGAATATCCGTCTCGCTCAAAACCATGCCAGGGGGACAACCGTCGATGACACAGCCAATGGCTGGTCCATGGGATTCACCAAAGTTGGTGACTGTGAAAAGTGTTCCAAGGGTATTGCCGCTCATCAAAACATTATCCACGACAGCTCATTTGAGTTATTAAATTTTTATTAATGAAATACCATTAGCTCTTAAATTTTAATTTTTTAGATATGAAATTTTTCAAATGGATGATCGTTTGGGTGGCCGCTTGCATGTGGGGACTGCCAGTCACAGTGATGTATCTGGATTGGTCTCATCATGATTGGATCAGAGACACACCACACTCGATTTGGTCATTGTTTTGGATCGAGTGGATCGCTGTGTTGTGGATCACGGCATGGGTGTTTTATTTTCGGTTGGCTCGGGCTCAGATCCATCAATACCGCTTGCCCAGAACCTCGCTGGTCCATGGCGCCATCGTGAACGGCGTCCTGCTGTTTTCCCCATGGGTCAGTCTTCCAATGATTCAAACCTTTGATCTTTCAAAGTTACTCAATCGCTTTCACAAGGTTTTGCCAAAACACTGAATTCTTTTGTTGCTTCGTATGTGTGGGTGTATTTCGGAACCATCATCAGTTCTTGGCTGTCTATTTTGCTGTGTATTTACAGTGCCAAGTCTCAATGAGAACACCCGGGACCACAAGCGCCCGCGCATGCAGCTGTTCCTCGCCGCGTACGTGTTCGACGAACGGGTATCGCTATTCTGTGCGCGCTACCCAGCTTGGTTTTTTTCACTCACACCTTGGTTGAGGCATCGACCCTTTCATCGATGGCCAATGGACCATGGCAAGCTTCAAACACTGTTCTTGAGAGTGCGGTACTGATTTTTTTCCTTGCCTATCTGCACATGTGCCGTGCATGGATCTATGAAACGCTTGTCCCAAGATGGAAAAAAGGGTTGGCGATGACGGTTCAATTACTGTGTTTGGTGTTTCTCTGTTTACCTTCGCCCAGCCACACAACGCATGTAAAGCCCCTTTCGACCCAAACCATCAACGCGGTGCAACATGCCGCATCAGACTATTTCTTTGCGTCTGACTTGGCCATTGGATTCAGCTTGGCGGTGGTGCTGGCCTTGATGCCCTTGCAGTTCTACCTGTGCATCGCGCGAAAAAAACCCTCCCCGTTTGCATGACAATGCCTGCTTCCGTCCTTTCAGGAGCTCGCCATGCCCGGTTTTGCAGATCCCCAATTTGACACACTGACGTTGCACGCAGGAACGCAGCCGGATCCAGCCACAGGCGCTCGTGCAGTCCCGATTCACTTGACGACATCTTTTGTGTTTGAGTCCTCGGACCAAGCCGCCTCGTTGTTCAACCTTGAGCGAGCGGGCCATGTCTACAGCCGCATCAGCAATCCAACCAATGCCGTTTTCGAGCAACGCATGGCCGCGCTCGAAGGCGGTATCGGCGCAATTGCCACCGCCAGCGGTCAAGCTGCATTGCATTTGAGCGTGGCCACGCTGATGGGTGCTGGTTCACACATCGTGGCCAGTTCTGCGCTTTATGGCGGCTCGCACAACTTGCTGCACTACACCATGCGCCGCTTTGGCATCGAGACGACTTTTGTCCACCCCCATGACATCGATGCTTGGCGCGCGGCCATCCGGCCCAACACCAAGCTGTTGTTCGGTGAGACCGTGGGTAACCCGGGGTTGGATGTACTTGATATTACTGTTGTCTCGCAATTGGCGCATGAACACGGCGTGCCGCTGCTGGTGGATGCCACGTTGTCCACACCGTATTTGATGCAACCACTGTCACTGGGCGCCGATTTGGTCTACCACTCAGCCACCAAATTTTTGAGTGGCCACGGCACAGTCATCGGTGGCGTGATGGTGGATGGCGGATCTTTCGATTGGGAAAAAAGTGGCAAATTTCCTGAACTGACCGAGCGCTACGAAGGCTTTCACCACATGGTGTTTTCCGAGGAAAGCACCGTGGGTGCTTTTTTGTTGCGTGCTCGCCGAGAGGGTCTTCGTGATTTCGGCGCCTGCATGAGTCCACACTCCGCATGGTTGATTTTGCAAGGCATGGAAACCTTACCGTTGCGCATGGAAAGACATTTGTCCAACACTGAAAAAATAGTTGAATTTTTGGCAGCCCATCCCTTGGTGTCTCGCGTCGGTCATCCATTGATCGACACCCACCCTTGCCACGCACTCGCACAAAAGCTGTTGCGCGGTGGCGCACGCGGCGCAGGCTCGGTGTTCAGTTTTGACATTCGTGGATCGCGTACACAAGGGCGCGCCTTCATCGAAGCACTGAAGTTGTTTAGTCATTTGGCCAATGTGGGTGACAGCAAATCGCTGGTCATTCATCCTGCCAGTACCACCCATTTCCGCATGAGCGACGACGCTTTGGCGGCTGCGGGCATCGGGGCAGGCACCATCCGTTTATCGGTCGGGCTTGAAGACCCGGCAGACCTCTTGGACGATTTGAAGCGCGCCTTGCGCGCCGCTGAAAAAGCCGCTTAAAAGGAAACCACGATGTACCTCACTGTCAATGGCCACCAAACCTATGCCTACACCGGCGGCAAAGCATTCAACCCCTCGCAACCCACGGCGGTATTGGTTCACGGGGTGCTATGCGACCACAGTGTGTGGATACTGCAAAGCCGCTATTTGGCGCACCATGGTTGGAATGTGCTGGCCGTTGATCTGCCCGGTCACTGTAAAAGCGCAGGTGCACCACCGTCCACGGTGCAAGCAGGCGCTGCCTTTGTCAAAGGTTTGCTTGACGCCATGGCCTTGCAACACGCTGCCTTGGTAGGCCACAGTTTTGGTTCGCTGATATGTTTGCAAGCTGCCGCAGACTTGGGTGCGCGCGTCTCGCATTTGGCGTTGGTCGGCACGGCATATCCGATGCAAGTCTCGCAAGGGTTATTAGACGCGTCGCGCGATGAACCCGCCAAAGCCTTGCTCATGACCAATGTGTTTTCTCGTGCCACTTTGGCCCCACCCTCGGGTGCTGGCAGCTGGGTGTTCGGTGCCAGCCTTGCCTTGGGGCGTCGTGTATTGGCCAGCAACCCCGAGGTGAATCTTTTTTATACCGGTTTCAATGCATGCAACCGTTATGACCAGGGATTGCAAGCCATGGCTGAACTGAAGTGCCCTGTGCTGATGGTGCTGGGTGAAGCCGACCAAATGACCACGCCCAAAGGCGCTCAGCCGTTGATCCAGCAAGCCCGTGAGCATGGTGTTGCGCTGCAAGTCGTGATGATTCCGCATGGCCATCACCAGATGAGCGAATCTCCCGACGAAACTTTGCAAGCGTTGAAAGACTTTTTACACATCTCATAAAGCTGTGTCCACCACCAAAGCTTTCTGTCAGCGCATCACAGCACATCAATCAGCTTCCAATGTTTCCATTGCTGTTGTATCGAGGTGCTGCCGGGTTCATCGGCCAATAACAACTGTTTGATCAACGGTTGTACAGAGGTGTTTTGTGCATCGGCCAGCAGCACATAGCGCGGCGCCGCAGAAGATGACGATTCATCCAACAAACCTACCCAATCGAGTTGTTGCAATTGCTCCAACACCGACTGCATTTGCAAGGGATCTGCATCCAAGCGATCAGCCAAGGTCTGCAAATCGAAGCCATGCAAACCTTGCATTTGCCTTTGTCTGAGTTCACGCAAGGCATCCAATGCCAATTGAAACCCAGCCCCTGGTGCTTGGGTTTCCCTGACATACGCCATACGCAAGCCGGGCCAACTCGCCACCAACACCGCTCCCAACAACACGATCACCCATGTCATATAAATCCACACCAACAATATCGGGACCGTGGCAAAGGCACCGTAAACCAACGAAAACGTCGACATACGTGTCAAATACCAGGTGAGCAAACTGCGTGCGATTTCAAGCACCACGGTGGTTCCCAAACTGCCACCCAACACTTGCCGCCAAGGCACATGCGTGTTTGGTACAAACCGATAGAGTGCGGAAATGCCGCCCCACAACAGCACAAACTCCAGCACATCCAACGCCAGTTTCATGGTCGGGCTTTGGCTGCGCAACGAACCGCCAGACCACAGAATCACAGACGCCATGGTGACCAAACCGGCAGCCACCAACACTGGACCCAAGGTCAATGCGGCCCAGTACAACAGCAAGCGTTGGCCCCAAGGACGGGCCTTGCTGACCCGCCAAATTGCATTAAGGCTGCGGTCGATGGTGAACACCAAAGCCAACGCCGAAAACATCAATGCGGCAAAGCTGACCACCCCAAGCCGACTGGCCTTGGTGGTGAATTGGGTCAAATAACCCAAGACTTGGCGCGAAATACTGTCTGGAATCAAGCTTTCAATCAACCAGCGCTGCAAGATATTTTGAAATTGATCAAACACGGGAAACGCTGTGACCACCGCCAAGGCCACTGTGATCAATGGCACCAAGGCAATCGTGGTGGTGAAGGTCAGCGCGCCGGCGGTTTGGCCCAATCGGTCTTCGGCAAACCGTTGGCGCAAACGCTGCAGGGCCTTGCGCCAGGGAAAAGAGCATATCTGACGCGATGCATTTTGGATATACGACACAATCATGGTTCCTATCATGCCATTGAATATGACCCCCTCATCGACTGCATTCAGACATGCCCGACTCACCCGCTTCATGGCCGTGGGCAGTTTGCTCGGCTTGATTGTTTTGTCGCTGGCATGGGAATTATGGTTAGCGCCATTGCGTCCCGGCGGTTCTTGGTTGGTACTCAAAGCTCTGCCGCTGTGTTTGCCACTGGCAGGTTTACTCAAAAACCGCATGTACACCTACCGCTGGGTCACATTGGTGGTGTGGTTGTACTTTGCCGAAGGCGTGATCCGATGGAACGGTGACCGCTGGCCCAGCAATTTTTATGCGGGTGTTGAAGTTGTTTTGTGTTTGGTTTTGTTTGCCGCCAGTGCCATGCATGTGCGATGGCGACTCAAAGATGCAGCATTAGCTTCTCAAACTGCTGCGCAAAGTTCGAGCGATTCGCCTGATGCGCAGGAACCCAAAGCACCATGATTCGATTGTTAGACACACTGCGGCACATCACTGGTCAAGAAAATGTTTTGACCGGCGAGGGATTGACGGCTTACGAACGCGACTGGCGCGGCAGAGAGCACGGCAAAGCTTTGTGTGTGGTTCGTCCTTGCAGTACCGAAGAAGTGTCAGCCGTGGTGAAAGCCTGTGCCGCCGTGGGTGTGCCGATGGTGCCGCAAGGTGGCAACACAGGTTTGGTCATGGGCTCAACCCCTGACACCTCCGGGCAAGAAGTGGTCGTCAGTTTGCAGCGAATGAACAAGGTTCGTCACATCAATGCGGCCAATGCCACACTCACCGCAGAAGCGGGTTGTGTGCTTGAAACATTGCAACAAACCGCCGACAAAGCCGGTTTTTTGTATGCGTTGAGCTTGGCTTCTGAAGGCAGTTGCACCCTGGGCGGCAACTTGGCAAGCAACGCAGGTGGCACCCAAGTGCTGCGCTACGGCAACACGCGAGACCTGTGTTTGGGCCTGGAAGTGGTCACCGCCACGGGCGATATTTGGCATGGGCTCAGCGGCCTTCGCAAAGACAACACCGGTTACGACCTGCGTCATTTGTTCATTGGAAGCGAAGGAACCTTGGGCATCATCACGGCGGCCAGCATGAAACTGTTTCCCAAGCCAGCGGCACAACGCACCGCCTGGGCGTCTGTACCCTCCGTGCAAGCCGCTGTCGAATTGCTGGGCTTGTCTCAACAACAACTTGGCGCAGGGTTGACAGGTTTTGAAATGATGTCGCGCACCGCATTGGGTTTGGTCGCGAAACACTTTTCCACTTTGCAAGTGCCATTGTGGGAAACCGCGCCCTACTGCGTGTTGCTTGAAATCAGTGACACCGAATCCGATTCACATGCTCAGCAGTGCCTGGAGCAGTTGTTGAGCGAGGCCATGGAAAAAAACCACGTCACCGATGCAGTGGTCTCACAAAGCCTGGGGCAATCGCAAGAACTCTGGCAGGTACGTGAAAACATATCTTCAGCACAAGCTGCCGAAGGTCTGAATATCAAACACGATATTTCACTGCCAGTGTCAGCTATTCCCGAATTTGTCGAACAGACCAACACAGCCCTGGCCCAAGCGCTGCCAGGCATTCGTGTGGTCAATTTTGGCCATTTGGGCGATGGCAATTTGCACTACAACATCCAATGCCCCGAAGGAGCTGACGCTGCCCATTTTTTGAAAACGCATGAACCGACAGTGAACGAATTGGTTTTCGACGCTGTCTTGTCGTTCGGCGGGTCTGTCAGTGCCGAACACGGCATCGGGCGGCTGAAAGTAGAAAGCCTTGCGCAATACAAAGACCCGGTGGCGCTGCAACTGATGCGCCAAATCAAACGCGCACTGGACCCGTACAACCTGATGAATCCGGGGCGGGTACTTCTCAATAACTGACTTTAAACTACAGTCATGTCATCTGTATCACTGCCCACACCCTACGAAGATTTCATGCGCCATGTCTATACGCATGGGGTGGAGAAATCAGACCGCACTGGCACCGGCACGCGCAGTGTGTTTGGTCATCAAATGCGCTTTGATTTACGCCAAGGTTTTCCGCTGGTCACCACCAAAAAAGTGCATCTGAAATCCATCATCATTGAATTGCTTTGGTTTCTGACAGGTTCAAGCAACAACCACTGGTTGACCGAACGCGGTGTCACCATTTGGGATGAATGGGCGCGACCTGACGGCGATTTGGGGCCGGTGTACGGGGTGCAGTGGCGCAGTTGGCCCACGCCTGATGGCCAACACATCGACCAGATCAGCGATGTCATTCACACCTTGAAAACCAACCCGGATTCACGCCGCATCATCGTCAGTGCCTGGAACGTCGCCGAGTTGTCCAAGATGGCTTTGATGCCTTGTCACGCTTTTTTTCAGTTCTATGTGGCGCCCGCCACCACACCCGGCGGTAAAGGCCAACTCAGTTGTCAGTTGTACCAACGCAGTGCAGACATTTTTTTGGGTGTGCCTTTCAACATCGCGAGCTATGCCTTGTTGACGCACATGGTGGCTCAACAGTGCGATCTCGATGTCGCTGAATTCATATGGACCGGTGGTGATTGCCACATTTACAGCAATCACCACGAACAAGTAGCCTTGCAGTTGTCACGCACGGCATTTCCTCCTCCCACATTGCATATCAAGCGCAAGCCAGCCAGCATTTTTGATTACGAGTTTGAAGACTTTGAAATTCGTGATTACCAATGCCATGCGGCCATCAAAGCGCCGGTGGCGGTTTGAAAACGTCGTCTATCTCCCGCGCACAACTGATTGCGCTGGTGGCGCTCACGTTGATGTGGGGGGTCAATTGGCCGATGATGAAAATCGCTGTGCGCGAACTGCCGCCGCTTTATGTGCGCGGCATCACCATGGGGCTGGCGTCTTTGTGGCTGATGTTTTACTTTCGCATGCGCGGGCTTCGCTTGTGGCCTGAAAACGGGCGTGAATGGCGTGACATTGTGTTACTTGGCATCCCCAATATTTTTTTGTGGCACACCTTGTCCATTTTGGGTGTGATGGCGCTGCCTTCCGGTCGGGCTTCCATTTTGGGATTCATGTTTCCAGTGTGGACCGTGGTGTTTGGGGTGTTGTTCATGGGCCAAACTTTGAGCACACGCATCGTTGTTGCCGTGATCGCCGCGTTGTTGGGCATCGGGCTCTTGATTTCGCACGAGCTCAGCGCTTTGCAAGGCCGACCCATGGGCATTGTGTGGATGGAACTGGGCGCGATCAGTTGGGCCATCGGCACTTTGTGGATGCGCCGCATCAACTTCACCATGCCAGTACAGTCGCTCACCGTGTGGATGATGCTGTTGAGTTCTCCGGTGATTTTGCTGCTGGCCTCGGGCACCGAGACATGGCCGAGTTGGAATATTTCCCCTTTGGCGTGGAGCAGTTTGTTCTACGCTGTCTTCGTTAACTATGGGTTTGCACAAATTATCTGGTTCGGTATGGCGCGTGACTTACCGCCGGCCACCAGCGCCATGAGCATCATGGCGGTACCTGTCACAGGAACCTTGTGTGCCACCTTCATGGTGGGTGAATGGCCCCATTGGCAAGACTATGTGGCCATGGTGTGTGTGGTCACGGCCATTGCAGCGGTGCTGTTGCCTTCCAAAGCCCGCCCTGTGATGCATGCAGAATGATCCCGTTGCAACCTTGCCTCCCTCAGGCCTAACCACTGCCGCTGTATGCCTTTGCATTTGATTTACGCCCGCTCTCGCAATAACGTCATCGGCGTCAACGGTGACTTACCTTGGCACTTGCCGGAAGACTTGGCGCATTTCAAACAAACCACCATGGGCCAACCGGTCATCATGGGCAGAGTGACTTGGCAATCCATTCCCGAAAAATTTCGCCCCTTGCCCGGACGCACCAATGTGGTTGTTTCCCGTCAAACAACCTATGAAGCGGCAGGTGCTCAAGTGGTCGGTTCATTGCAAGCCGCGCTGGATTTGTTCTGCCCCGATCAAGTGGTGTGGTTGATCGGCGGTGCGCAGCTTTATGCGCAAGCCATGCCCTTGGCCAAACAATTGGTTGTGACAGAAATTGATGCTGACTTTGAAGGTGACGCATGGGCACCCGACCTGATCGCCCATGACTGGCAAGAAATCGCGCGCACCCGCCACGTGTCCGCACAAGGACTTGCCTACAGCCTGGTGACCTTGCAAAGAAGGTAGCTCAATTACACTGACCGCCGCAACCTGATCGCCATTTCAAATTCAACATGAATACCACCACACAAGAACGCGCTGTTCGTTTCGTCAAGCCCATCAGCCCAACTGACAAAGCCCTTGAGCGTTGGTCTCGGGAAACTATTGAAGAACTGTTCAATCTGCCATTCAACGATTTGTTGTTCAAAGCCCAGCAGGTTCATCGCGAACATTTCCATCCCAATGAAGTACAACTTTCTACCTTGCTGTCCATCAAAACCGGCGGTTGCCCTGAAGACTGCAGTTACTGTCCGCAATCGGCTCACTACAACACAGGCGTTGAAGCCTCCAAACTGTTAGACGCTGAAGAGGTCAAGGCCGCGGCGCTGGATGCCAAAAACCATGGCGCCACCCGTTTTTGCATGGGTGCAGCATGGCGCGAGCCCAAAGACCGCGACATTGAAAAAGTGGCTGAATTGATACGCACGGTCAAATCATTGGGGCTGGAAGCGTGTTGCACACTGGGCATGTTGAGCGCTTCACAAGCGAACACTTTGAAACACGCCGGTTTGGACTATTACAACCACAACTTGGATACAACTCCAGAGTTGTACGGTGCCATCATCAGCTCGCGCGACTACCAAGAACGATTGGATACCTTGGCGCATGTTCGCAGCGCTGGCATGAATGTCTGCAGCGGTGGCATTGTCGGCATGGGCGAAAGTCGCGCACAGCGTGCCGGCCTGGTCCACCAATTAGCCAATCTGCAACCCTACCCTGAGTCAGTGCCTATCAACCATTTGGTCCAAGTCGAAGGCACGCCACTACACGGCACCGAATCGCTCGACCTGCTGGAATTTGTGCGCACCATCGCCGTGGCCCGC
>JBJTXF010000056.1:0-7279 GCA_046082145.1 Limnohabitans sp.
CTGTTGGTCAGTATTTGTGCAATCGCGTCTTTCGCTGCCGGGCTTTGCTCGCGCTCATAGGCGCGTGCCAAGTGCGAGATGTAATCCGACGGGTGGTAGTAGCTGATGAATTGCAACGCTGCGGCCACGGATTCGATCAAATCATTTTTTCTGATGGTACTCATGTCGGTCTCGTCTGTGATCTGCAGAATGGTTCAATGCACGGCATTTTCGTGACCAATGGCGCGGGTTTGGTTCAGAAGTTTGTCTGTAAATGCAATCGCCATGGCACTGAGTAAAAAAGCGATGTGGATAATGGTTTGCCAGATCAGCACTTTTTCGTCGTAGTTGGCTGCATTGATGAATGTTTTGAGCAAATGGATAGACGAGATGCCAATGATCGCCATGGCCAATTTCACTTTTAGCACCGATGCATTCACATGGCTTAACCATTCTGGTTGATCGGGGTGTTGCTCTAAATACATGCGTGACACAAATGTTTCATAGCCACCAACAATGACCATGATCAATAAATTGGAAATCATCACCACATCAATCAAGGCCAGCACAACCAGCATGATGATGGTTTCATTCAAACCGACCACAGGCGGGTTTGCTTTGTAACCAATGCTATTGACCAATGCCTGTAAGGCGGTTTGGCTGCCAAATGCAGCTTCAATCAAATGCACCACCTCGACCCAGAAATGCAAGGCATACACTGCTTGCGCAGCGATCAAACCCAGGTACAAAGGCAATTGCAACCAGCGGCTGGAAAAAATCAAACGCGACAAAATGGTAGTTTGTCGTGTTGGGTGCACAAGTTGTGATTCA
Organism: Limnohabitans sp.; assembly: GCA_046082145.1. Taxonomy (GTDB): domain Bacteria; phylum Pseudomonadota; class Gammaproteobacteria; order Burkholderiales; family Burkholderiaceae_C; genus Limnohabitans. Next base: position 811 of record JBJTXF010000056.1, read on the forward strand.
GGCATGGGTATCGCTTTCGTAAATGGTAAGTGAGCCGCTTACCCTTGATTCTAGGGAATGAAAACTGACCTGCGTAAGCTTCAAGCCAGTCAGTGGCTTGTAAGAGGCATCAACGACAGTCTCGCTCGAACCAGCGTCGCCCAGCGTCCATTCAATACCATGAGACAAGCCATGAGCCACGACCACCCACTGCCAGTGATTGCACCACCTGCTGCATTTGCCAAACTAGCCGCGGTGTCCGGCATGGACGCCTACCATGCGTTGGTCAAACAGACCGAAGACGATTACGAAGGTTTTTGGGCCTCGCAAGCCAAACGTTTGTTGCATTGGCAAACCCCGTTCACCAAGATACTGAATTCAACCAATGCGCCTTTTTTCACTTGGTTCGAAGACGGACGGTTGAACGCCTCTTATAACTGTCTTGATCGCAATGTCGAGCGGGGGCTTGGTGACAAGACGGCCATCATTTTTGAAGCCGACGGCGGTGAAGTCACACGCACCAGCTATTCGCAGTTGCTGTCACGCACTTGCCAGATTGCCAATGCCATGAAATCTGTGGGCATAGCCAAGGGTGACCGCGTCATCATCTACATCTCCATGTCTGTCGATGGCGTCGCAGCCATGCAAGCGTGTGCACGCATCGGCGCGACACACTCAGTGGTGTTCGGCGGGTTCTCTGCACAAAGTTTGCGTGACCGCATTGAAGACACTGGTGCCAAATTGGTCATCACCGCCGACCACCAATTGCGCGGCGGTAAACAACTGCCCTTGAAATCGATTGTGGACGAAGCCCTTGCATTGTGCGGTTGCGACAGCGTCAAGCATGTGTTGGTCGCCAAGCGCTCTGGCGCCGAAGTGGCCATGCACGCCGGGCGTGATGTGTGGTTATCGGACTTGGCTGACAAACAACCCACGACATGTACCCCCGAGTGGGTCGAAGCAGAGCACCCGCTGTTCTTGTTGTACACCTCGGGCTCCACAGGCAAACCCAAAGGGGTTCAGCACAGCACCGGTGGTTATTTGATGCACGCGGCACTCACCACCGAGTGGACCTTCGATTTGAAACAAGATGACGTGTTTTGGTGCACCGCAGATATCGGATGGGTCACAGGACACACTTACATCGCTTATGGGCCCTTGGCCTTGGGCGGCACACAAATCGTGTTTGAAGGTGTGCCCACTTACCCTGATGCGGGTCGTTTTTGGAAGATGATCCAAGACCACAAGGTGAGTATTTTTTACACCGCCCCTACGGCCATTCGCTCGCTCATCAAAGCGGCTGAAAGTAACACCTCTGTGCACCCAGACCGTTACAACCTGAGCAGCCTGCGGTTGTTGGGCTCGGTGGGTGAACCCATCAACCCAGCGGCATGGGAGTGGTACCACCAGCATGTGGGCGGCGGCCGTTGCCCCATCGTTGATACGTTTTGGCAAACCGAAACCGGTGGTCACATGATCACCCCACTGCCAGGTGCCACGCATTTGGTCCCTGGCTCCTGCACCTTGCCATTCCCCGGCATTCAGGCCGCCATCGTGGACGAAACTGGCAAGGATGTGCCGAATGGTCAAGCTGGGATTTTGGTGGTCAAAAAGCCTTGGCCTTCAATGATTCGCACCATTTGGGGAGACCCTGAGCGCTTCAAGAAAAGCTATTTCCCTGAAGACTTCCAAGGCAAATACTATTTGGCTGGCGACGGTGCCGTTCGCGATGCGCACACCGGTAACTTCACCATCACGGGACGCATTGACGATGTGCTCAATGTCTCAGGTCACCGCATGGGCACCATGGAAATCGAATCTGCATTGGTGAGTTGCACCGAGCTGGTGGCCGAAGCCGCCGTGGTGGGGCGCCCAGATGACACCACCGGTGAAGCCATATGTGCGTTTGTGGTGTTAAAGCAAGCGCGACCCACTGGCGATGAAGCCAAGCAAATTGCCAAAATCTTGCGTGACCATGTGGGCAAGGAAATCGGGCCGATTGCCAAGCCCAAAGACATACGTTTTGGTGAGAATTTGCCCAAGACCCGTTCGGGCAAGATCATGCGACGGCTGTTGCGTTCGATTGCCAAAGGCGAGGCCATCACCCAGGATGTCTCCACGTTAGAGAACCCGGCCATCTTGACCCAGCTGTCAGAAAGTGTTTGATTTCCAGCATTTTGAAAGCCTTGGCTAGGCCGGCCACCTTTCAGCGCTATCGCCTGAAAAGGGGGGAATTGGGGTCTGACCCCAATTTCCCTGATGACTCAACAATTATTTGAGACCCAAAATCCAGCTGGTTAATTTTTTGGCCTCGGCTTCGCTGACTTGTGGGTTGGCAGGCATCGGAATCGCACCCCAGACACCGCCTCCCCCTGCGCGGATTTTGGCTGCCAAGGTAGTAGCAGCTTCATTGTTGCCTTTGTATTTTTTTGCCACGTCTTTGAAGGAGGGGCCCACCACTTGGGTGCCCACGGCATGACAGCCCAAGCAGTTTTTGGCGCCTGCCAATTTTTCATTGGCCAACGCAAGGTTGCTGAAACAAACAGTAGCCAAAATGGCAATCCACACACGATTCATGACAAAGTCCTTCAGTTAAAAAAATCAGTACAAATCCAACACCGCACCTTTGCTGGCCGTGGAAGCATTGTGCGCAAATTTGGCTTGAACGCCACGGTTGTAGCGGGGTGCAGGTGCTTTCCACGCGGCGCGGCGTTTTTCAATCTCAGCATCCGGCACATTCAGTTGCAACAACAGTTTGTGCGCATCGATGGTGATGCTGTCGCCCTCGTGTATCAGGGCGATCGCGCCACCCACTGCCGCCTCAGGCGCCACATGGCCGACCACCATGCCCCAAGTGCCACCGGAAAATCGTCCATCGGTGATGAGGCCGACACTTTCACCCAAGCCTGCACCAATCAACGCACTGGTGGGGGCCAACATTTCGGGCATCCCAGGGCCGCCCTTGGGACCCAGATAACGCAACACCATCACATCACCGGCTTTGATCTTGCCATCGAGCACCGCTTTGAGTGCGGACTGCTCGTCGTCAAACACCCTGGCTGGCCCGGTGATGACCGGGTTTTTCAAACCAGTGATCTTGGCCACCGAGCCTTCGGGAGATAAATTGCCTTTCAAGATGGCCAAGTGGCCCTGCGCGTACATGGGCTTGTCGATCGGTCGAATGACATCTTGGTCGGCGCGTGGTGCGTCGGGCACATCGGCCAAATTTTCTGCGACGGTTTTGCCCGTGATCGTCATGCAGTCACCATGCAGCAAACCGGCGTTGAGCAAAATTTTCATCACTTGAGGAATGCCGCCGGCTTTGTGCAAGTCGACCGCCAAAAATTTGCCGCTGGGTTTGAGGTCGCAAATCACAGGCACTTTTTTGCGCATGCGCTCGAAGTCGTCGATCGTCCAATCCACTTGCGCGGCATGGGAGATGGCCAAAAAGTGCAACACCGCGTTGGTGGAACCCCCGGTGGCCATGATCACCGCAACCGCGTTTTCAATGGCTTTTTTGGTCACGATATCGCGTGGTTTCAAATCTTTTTTGATCGCTTCAATCAATACCTTGGCGGCTTGTTTGGCTGAGTTTTGCGTCTCGTCATGTGGGTTGGCCATGGTCGAGGAATAGGGCAAGGCCATTCCCAGCGCCTCAAATGAAGAAGACATGGTGTTGGCGGTGTACATGCCGCCGCAAGAGCCCGTACCGGGAATGGCACGCATTTCAATTTCACGCAAATCGGCATCGCTCAATTTACCCGCTGCATTTTCTCCAACCGCTTCGAAGACGCTCACAATGTTGAGGTCTTTGCCTTTGAAATGGCCGGGAAGAATGGTGCCACCGTAGACATAGATGGCGGGCACATTGGCGCGCAACATGCCCATCATGCCGCCTGGCATGTTTTTGTCGCAACCGCCGACGACCAACACACCATCCATCCATTGACCGCCCACACAGGTTTCGATGCAATCGGAGATGACTTCACGGCTGACCAAGGAATATTTCATGCCTTCGGTGCCCATGCTCATGCCGTCTGAAATGGTGGGCGTGCCAAAAATTTGGGCATTGCCACCGGCCTCTTCAATGCCAGCCACGGCGGCATCGGCCAATTTTTGCAAACCGCTGTTGCAAGGTGTGATGGTGGAATGTCCGTTGGCTACTCCTACCATCGGTTTGACAAAGTCACCTTCTTGGTAGCCCATGGCGTAATACATGGAGCGGTTGGGTGCGCGCGATTTGCCTTCGGTGATGTTGGCTGAACGGCGGTTGATTTTGAGAGGGGAAGTGGCCATGAAAATTCCAATGTTTCAGTACGGATGAGCGTGAAGTTTAGCCGTGCAAATGGCCGGACATGGCCAATCAGAGCAACCCGTAAGTTGTACATCGCTTTCAAGCACAATCTGTTACATGCTGATACATCCTCAATTCGATCCAGTCGCCTTGTCGCTTGGGCCAGTATCCATCCATTGGTATGGCATCACTTACCTTGTGGCCTTCATGCTTTTTTTGGGATTGGCGCGTTGGCGATTGCGGCACGAACCCTACGCGACATTGGCCTCTCAAGGTGTGTGGACCACGCAGCTCATTGATGATCTGATGACTTACGGCGTGTTAGGCGTTGTGTTAGGCGGGCGCATTGGCTATTGCCTTTTTTACAAGCTGGGGTATTACGCGCAACACCCTCTCGAGATACTTTATGTGTGGCAGGGTGGTATGAGTTTTCACGGGGGCATGCTAGGCGTGATCGGAGCCATGGCTTTGGCCGCCTGGCAAAGTAAGCGCCACTGGTTGGAAATCACTGACTTTGTCGCTCCTTGTGTACCCACAGGGTTGGCTGCGGGGCGCATGGGTAATTTCATCAACGGTGAGTTGTGGGGCAGAGCAGCAGACCCGAGCTTGCCTTGGGCCATGGTGTTCCCCCAAAGCGGTTCAGACATGCCAAAGCATCCCTCTCAAATCTACCAATTTTTGTTAGAGGGTTTGTTGTTGTTTGTGGTGCTCTGGGTTGTGTCGCGCAAGCAGCGACCCACGGGTTGGGTGTCAGGTGTGTTCTTGGTGGGCTATGGCAGTCTGCGTTTTGTGGCGGAGTATTTTCGCGAGCCTGACGCGCACCTGGGCTTGTTGTCACTCGGTTTGTCGATGGGCCAGTGGCTGTGTGTCCCCATGGTGCTGGTTGGAGTAGGTTTGATGGTTTGGTCTGGACGACAGTCTTCATTCCATGAAAACGCTTAGGTTGGAAGAAGCAGTCATGACAAATGCCAATTTGTATAACGGATTGCGTGAAGGCTTTCCCGCTGATTTGCAGGCCATTGCGATCGAGACCGATGACGGATTGGCCTACAGCTGGAGCGACTTGGAGCGTGGCAGCGCCATGCTGGCCAACTGGATAGAGAGCTTGCAATTGCCTGCATCTTCTCGCATTGCGGTGCAAGTTGAAAAGTCGGTGGAAGTATTGATGCTGTATCTGGCCACGTTGCGAAGCGGCCATGTGTTTTTACCCCTGAACCCTGCTTACCAAGAAAACGAAATGGCGTATTTCATGGGCAACGCCGAGCCCGCTTTGGTGGTTTGTGCTCCCGAAAAATTCAGCTATGTCAGCAAGCTTGCCTTTCAGTCGGGAACGCAATATGTCGTGACCTTGGACGACCAGCGTGGCGGCACGATGTTGCAACGTGCGGCACACCACAGCGATAAGCACGAACCGGTGATGCGCCAACCCCATGACATCGCTGCCATCATCTACACCAGTGGCACCACCGGACGCAGCAAAGGGGCCATGCTTAGTCATGGCAATTTGCTGAGCAACGCCCAAGTGCTTCATGCGTATTGGGGCTGGCAATCCAGCGACGTGCTGATTCATGCATTGCCCATATTCCATGTGCACGGTTTGTTTGTGGCCATCCATGGTGCGCTGCTGAGTGCAAGCCGAATGTTGTGGCACAAAAGGTTTGACCCTGTGCGCGTGTTGAACGATATGGCGCATGCAACTGTGTTGATGGGCGTCCCCACTTTTTACACTCGCCTACTTGCTTTAGACGGGTTGAGCCCTTCGGCTTGCACTTCTATGCGTTTGTTTATTTCTGGTTCTGCCCCGATGTTGGTGGATACCTTTGAGCAGTGGAAATTACGTACCGGGCACACGGTGCTGGAGCGTTATGGCATGAGTGAAACCATCATGTTGACCTCGAACCCATGCCATGCCGATGACCGCTTCGGTGGGGCGAGCGAACGTGTGGGTGGTAGTGTGGGTTTTCCTCTGCCGGGTGTGGACTTGCGTGTGGTGTCTGGCAACGGCGAGTCCGTGGTTGGTGGAAACATTGGCAGCATTCAAGTGAAAGGGCCGAATGTTTTTTCGGGGTATTGGCGAATGCCTGAAAAAAATGCGCAAGAGTTCACTGCTGACGGGTACTTCATCACCGGAGACATGGGCACGGTGGACGACAAAGGTTATGTGTGCATCGTTGGACGCAGCAAGGACCTGATCAT
>JBJTXF010000057.1:0-4312 GCA_046082145.1 Limnohabitans sp.
GGACCATAGCTGCAACGACACAAGGGAATTTGGTTCATGATGGCCGCGCCATCTACCAACCAACCGATAACACCCACATCGGCCCAGGTGAGGGTGGGATAGTTAAAGATTGAGCTGTATTTGGCGCGGCCCGTGTGCAACGCTTCAAGCATTTGGTCCCGGCTGGTGCCCAGGGTCTCACCGGCGCTGTACAAATACAAACCGTGTCCACCTTCGTCTTGCACTTTGGCAATCAAGATGGCTTTGCGCTTGAGACTAGGCGCACGACTGATCCAATTGCCTTCGGGCAACATACCCACGATTTCGCTGTGCGCATGTTGGCTGATTTGTCGAACCAATGTTTTGCGGTACGCCTCCGGCATCCAATCCTTGGATTCAATCTTGCCGTCTGCATCAATGACTGCATCGAATCGCATTTGCGCTTGCGCCAGCAACTCCTGCTCCTGCGCTGAGAGTACGGGCTTGAGGTCAGCTACTTGGCCAGGGTTACCAGCGCCGTCGGGCACATTGAAAGATTGTGTGTACATGGCTTTACCTCTTGTCGTAGAACTCTATTTTAACTGATACAAAATTCAATGAGTAATATATTTTTTTGTATCATGTTGAATGTAAGCAACACCCTCTCCGACACCCTTCATAAAGCATGGCCTCACAAACTGAAAAGCGTATTCAGCGGTTTATCCAAACAGAGCGTGTTCAGGCTGGATCTCTGATTGTGTCTTTATTTGGAGACGCGGTTTACCCAAGAGGAGGTGCGGTCTGGCTGGGTTGCCTGATCCGACTTCTTGCTCCTCTGGAAGTCAATGAGCGCTTAATACGCACTGCAATTTTTCGTTTAGTCAAAGATGACTGGCTGCAAACCGAAACTCATGGCAGGCGCACCAACTATGTATTGAGTGCCAGTGGAGCCAACCGTATTGCAGCTGCATCGAAGCACATTTACGCCAACCGCTCACCTGTATGGGATGGCCGTTGGCGATTGTTGATGTTGTCCTCCGATGTCAGTCCCAAAGACAAAGAGCGGCTCAAAAAGGCTTTGCGATGGCAAGGTTTCGGCACATGGCAAAATTTGGCGTTTGTCCATCCCAGTTCAGATTTGAATCAGGCTTTTGAATGGCTGCAACGCGAAGGTTTGGGACCCTTAAAAAAGCATATGTGGCCACTGCTCGCTTCAGGCCTGCCACAGCAAGGTCGCCTGAGTGACAACGAAGTGGTAGCAAAGGCTTGGGGCATGGATGAACTCGCTCTCAGTTATCAGCGGTTTGTCAAAACATACCGACCCTTGGCGAGGGAATGTCAGGATCCTGCATTTTTTGACACAGACACCCAAAAAGCAAAATCTTTTATCCTGCGATTGCTGTTGATTCACGACTATCGGCGGCTATTGTTACGTGATCCTCTGTTGCCCTCTGATTTGCTGCCCGCCCATTGGCCGGGTGACGAGGCGCGTCATATTTGTAAAACCTTGTATGAAACTTTGCGCTTGCCCTCAGAATTATTTTTGAACAGCGAATTGCAACTGGCTGATGGCCGTAAGACTAAAAGCCTAAAAATATTACGGCAGAGATTTCAAAATTGTTGATAATCGCATTTGAAAGTCCTTTTTGCAAACCAGACATTTCATCCGTCGGTTGCCGATAAAGAAAGATACACATGGCTTTGAATGTTGTTGGCCTGGCGATCAAACGCCCGTATACATTTGTCGTGATGGCCTTATTGCTGCTGATCTTGGGGCCACTTGCAGCATTAAAAACACCTACGGATATTTTTCCCGAAATCCGAATTCCAGTGATCGCAGTGGCCTGGGCCTACACCGGATTGCCACCCGATCAAATGTCGGGCCGCATCAGCACCTTGTACCAACGCGTTCTCACCACCACTGTCAACGACATAGAACACATTGAAGCCAATTCCTACGCTGGCGTTGGAATTGTGAAAATCTTCTTCCATCCGGGAGTGAATATTGCCATTGCCAATGCGCAAGTGACTGCCATTTCCCAGGTATTGATTCGCCAAATGCCGCCCGGTACGTTGCCACCGCTGATCGTGAACTACAACGCCTCAACCGTTCCCATTCTTCAACTTGCCCTCGCAGGACAAGGGCTGTCCGAGCAAAACTTGGCTGACATCGGCCTGACTCAAGTACGCACACCTTTGGTCACAGTACCCGGCGCGGCGATTCCTTTCCCCTACGGTGGCAAATCTCGCCAAGTTCAAATTGATTTGAATTTGCCAGAACTACAAGCTCGTGGATTAAGCGCCCAAGATGTGGCTGCGGCGCTGGCGGCCCAGAACATCATCACCCCGGTAGGCACCCAAAAAATTGACAGCTTGGAATACACCATTAGTTTGAATAACGCTGCCGCCACCATCAAAGACTTGGGTGATTTACCCATCAAAAATGTCAATGGGGCAATGGTTTACATCCGCGACGTGGCCAACGTCCACGACGGCAACGCGCCACAAACCAATATCGTTCATGTCAACGGCAACCGTTCTGTATTGATGTCAGTGCTCAAAAATGGTACGACATCCACTTTGGCTATCGTCGATGGTGTGATGGAAAAACTCAAAGCCATCAAGCCTTCGCTGCCAGAGGCGCTGACGGTCAAGCCCATCAATGACCAATCTCTTTTTGTGCGTGCTGCTATCAAAGCAGTGGCCATTGAGGGCTTGATAGCAGCTGCACTCACTAGCGTGATGATATTTTTATTTTTGGGCAGTTGGCGCTCAACCATCATTATTGCGGTCTCCATACCACTCTCCATCATGGGAGCTTTGGTCGGCCTTAATGCCCTAGGCGAAACGCTCAACATCATGACCTTAGGTGGCTTGGCATTGGCGGTTGGTATCCTGGTGGATGATGCCACCGTCACCATTGAAAACATCAATTGGCACCTTGAGCAAGGCAAAGATGTCGTCACCGCTATTCTTGACGGCGCCGAACAAATCGTAGCACCTGCATTTGTCTCCTTACTGTGTATATGTATTGTGTTCGTGCCTATGTTTTTTCTAGATGGCGTATCACGCTTTCTTTTTGTCCCCATGGCCTTGTCGGTGATGCTGGCAATGACGTTTTCTTTTATTTTGTCCAGAACGCTGGTTCCAACAATGGCCAAGTTTCTGCTCAAGCCGCATGCACCGCACACAGATATGCATGGCAATTACTTTAGCCAGCCGCCCTCGCGTAACCCCATCATGCGTTTTCAACGTCACTTCGAAGCTGGTTTTGAAAAATTCCGGTCTGGTTACAAAGAATTATTGCAACTGTCGCTCGCCAACCGCTGGCCTATCGTGGCAGGTTTCATGGGCTTTGTCATGGCCACATTCGCAATGGTTCCTTATTTGGGCACCAACTTCTTTCCTGATGTAGACGGTGGTCAAATTTTGATCCATGCTCGGGTTCCAGTCGGTACACGTGTGGAGGAAACAGCAGCGCGTTTTTCTAAAATCGAAGACGCTATTCGCCAAGTGATTCCTGAGCAAGAAATAGAAACCTTGGTAGACAATATTGGTTTGCCGCCAAGCTGGATCAATTTGATTTACAACAACACAGGTGTGATCGGCAGCATGGATGGCGACATACAAATTGCATTGCGCAAAGGTCATCAACCCACGGCAGACTATGTGCGAGAGCTCAGAAAAACCCTGCCTGAAGCCTTTCCAGATACAGTTTTTTCTTTTCCTCCAGCGGATATCGTCAGCCAAATTTTGAACTTTGGGGCGCCTGCACCAATTGAAATTCAAATTCGTGGTGCCAATCTACAGGCAAATTTTGAATATGCCAATAAGTTGCTGAAAGAGATCCGACGCATACCAGGCTTAGCGGACGCTCGAATTCAACAGTCTGCGAAAAGTCCTGTGTTTGAAGTCAATATTGACCGTACTCAGGCACAAAACTTAGGCGTGACCCCGAGAGATGTCACCAACAATATGGTGGTGAATTTGGCTGGCAGCAGTCAGGTCGCCCCCACCTTTTGGCTAAACCCTGCAAACGGCATATCGTATGGGGTGGTCATGCAAACCCCGCAATACAACATGGACTCACTCAGTGATTTATCTAACCTACCGGTAGGCAACAGCGCCAACTCCAATCAGCCCGTGCTGGGTGCTTTGGCTACCATCAATCGAACAACACGCAATGCGGTCGTCAGTCAATACGACATTCAACCTTTGGTTCAAATCAATGCCACCTCTCAAGATACCGATCTGGGTACTGTGGCTCGAGAAGTCAAGCGCGTGATCAATGCCACAGAAGCTGATGTGCCAAAGGGTAGCAAAGTGGTGTTACTGGGACAGGTGCGCACCATGG
>JBJTXF010000058.1:0-7477 GCA_046082145.1 Limnohabitans sp.
CAAGGCAAACAACCAAGCAAACAGACCGCTTTCTCGCGCTAAAACCTCCACATACACACCGTCTTCGCGTGGTGTAGGGCTGACAAAAAATTTTTTGACCACCAATGCCATGATGCTTCCTTGTATGTATATGAACGCAAAATAAAACAAACAAATCTTAGCGAATTGATTGATAAATTAAGTAAGCTATATAGGCTCAAGGCAGCATTAAATTCAAACCAAATTAGGGCGTTGATTCAAAATTCAAAGCCCAAACCACAGCTTCTCTTACTACTTCACTGCCATGTGTTTGCCAGCGCATAGCAGCTTGTCGCAATACATACACTTCATCAGCAGGCAAAACGGGTTGTGCACGCAATGCGTTGCCAATCGCAATAGCCAGATTTCGTAACCAACGCACATGGCCTATGCGACGAATCGCACTGCCCTGAGTCATGCGCAAAAACATGGCTTCGTCCCACTGCATCAATTGCACCAATTTGGCTGAACCCAAACCATGCCTTTCATCAAAATCAGGCAAGCTGCTTCGGACTGCAAATTTGTTCCAAGGGCACACCAGTTGGCAGTCGTCGCAACCATAAATTCGATTGCCCATCAATGGTCGCAATGGCTCAGGTATCGATCCATCGTACTCTATCGTCAAATATGAAATGCATCGGCGAGCATCTAATTGGTAGGGTGCAACAATGGCTTGTGTCGGACATGCACTGAGACACGATTGGCAACTGCCGCAATGATCGCTGACCGGCTCAGACAATGGCAAAGCCATATCAACAAAAATTTCGCCTAAAAAAAAGAATGAGCCTGTATCCCTCTGCAATACCAAAGTATGCTTGCCGCGCCAACCCAGACCACTTTGCACGGCCAACTCTGCTTCAAGTACCGGCGCAGAATCGGTAAATACCCGGTGACCAATTGGACCCACCTGCGCTTGCAATTGATGTGCCAGTTGTTGCAATCGCTGTCGCATCACTTTGTGGTAATCGCGCCCTCTGGCATACAACGACACAACAGCTTCAGCGGGTTGGTACAAACGTTGCCGCTCATGTTCTAGCCATGCAGGCACATCATGTGTCGATACAGCATCACTGGCTTGGTTCGCAGTGACCGTGCATTCGCTTCTCAATGAATCTCTTGGCAAGTAATTCATACGTGCCGTGATAATGCTCAAGGTGTCAGGGACCAACGCCGTGGGACGAGCCCGTTTGAGGCCATGACGCTGCATGTAGTCCATGCCGCCGTGGTATTGCGCTGCCAGCCAAGCCAACAATCCCGGCTCAGCATGAGACAAGTCCACAGGGGCTACGCCAATTTGGGAGAATCCCAGCTGACGACCCCAGCGTTGTAATTGCTCTGACAACCCCTGTTGTTGAACTGACACATCAATCCTTTGAACCCATCACCGATTGTAAAAACCCTGCACTGGCCTGATGAACAGGCCTGTGATGCATTTGCCAAGCAACTTGCAAGCAAACCTGAACTTCCCCTTGCCGTTTTGTCTTTACACGGTGACTTAGGCTGCGGTAAGACAACTTTCACGCGTTATTTGTTGCAGGCACTGGGTTTCCAAGGCCGTGTAAAAAGCCCAACTTATGCTGTGGTGGAGAGCTATGAACTCATACGCAATGGCCAAGATCTGCAAGTTTGGCATTTTGATTTTTACCGCTTTAAAGCCCCCCAGGAATGGGCCGACGCAGGATTCAGAGACATATTTGCAGCACCAGGTTTAAAAATTTGCGAATGGCCCGAGAAGGCTGCTGGTTTTATGCCGATGGCAGACCTTGAGATGCGATGGCATGTCAACATGGATGACACACGGAAGCTGACAATGGCAGCCAACACTGACTTAGGAGGAGAGTTGTTAGCTTGAAACTGCGCCAATTATTTGCCTTCCACTCGCACGCAATCTCAGCGCGATGAAAATGCACAGACGCCTTTTGTTACAAACAAGCTCACTTGTGCTGCTACTGGGACAGGCTCAACTGGCCCGCGGTGCCACCATTCTCGCGGTGCGTGTCTGGCCTGCTAATGATTACACCCGTGTGACCATCGAGTCAGACACCGCACTGGTGACCAAACACATATTTGTGGCACAACCGCCGAGACTGGCCGTAGACATAGAAGGTATTGAGCTGAATGCAGCCTTGCGAGAGCTCGTTGGCAAAGTTCGCAGCGATGATCCCTTCATCACAGGTGTGCGGGTGGGGCAATTCACGCCAACTACCGTGAGACTCGTACTGGATTTACGCCAGCCAGTCAAACCACAAGTCTTCAATCTCGAACCGGTGGAGTCTGGCCAAGCCATCTTCCAACACCGTTTGGTGCTCGATTTATTCCCTTTGTTGGTGACTGATCCACTCGAAGCATTGATTGCTGAAAAGTTGAGAGATGAAAACAAGCCACCTGCTGCCAAAGATGTTTTGGGTGAGTGGATGAACCAGCATTCCCATTCTCCCGAAATACATGCTGAGAACACATTGCCACCCAAACCAACTCCTTCAACCACCGCCTCTCATGCCCCCAACGTTGCAAGCCATGCTCCAGTTGCATCCACGCGTCAATCAAGCCCTTACAACACCGAGCAGGTCAACAAATCTGTAACTTCCAAAACGCCTTCGGATTCCGCCAGTTTTGAACGGTTTGCGGTGGTTGCCCTAGACCCGGGCCATGGTGGCGAAGATCCCGGGGCTATTGGCCCAGCAGGAACCCGTGAAAAAGACGTGGTGCTGCAAATTGCCAACCGCTTGCGTATTCGCATCAACAAAACAGTGCTCAAAACCAAACGTGGCGATTTGCCCTTGCGAGCTTTCATGACACGTGATGCAGATTTTTTTCTGCCATTGCATGTGAGGGTGCAAAAAGCCAGGCAAGTGCATGCCGATTTGTTCATCAGCTTGCATGCCGATGCATTTTTCACGCCCAAGGCCAGCGGCGCCAGCGTATTTGCACTCAGCCAAGGCGCAGCGTCAAGTGCAGCAGCCAAATGGATGGCCAACAAAGAAAACGGTGCTGATGCCGTTGGTGGTTTGAATTTGAAAGTGCAAGACCAGCATGTGCAACGCGCATTGTTGGACATGAGCACCACGGCACAAATCAACGACAGCTTGAAACTTGGCAACGAAATGTTGGGGCAAATTCGCCGGGTTGGCAAACTGCACAAACCCCAGGTGGAACAAGCCGGCTTTGCGGTATTGAAAGCGCCTGACATTCCCAGCCTGCTGGTGGAAACGGCGTTCATTAGCAACCCCCAAGAAGAAATACTACTGCTTAGCGAAGACTACCAAAACAAGTTGGCAGATGCCTTGCTCAAAGGCATAGAAAATTATTTTTTACGTAACCCACCCATTGCTCGCAACCGCTCTCTTTGACGCGCGACCTCATCACGGCTGAGGTTGATGTTTGGCTTTAAACGCCCCCCAGCCGGCTAACAATCCGGGCAGGATGATCAAAGCCCAGATGAATTTTTCAAAATGTTGCTGCACCCATGGAATATTGCCAAACAGGTACCCCAGCACACCAACCCCTAACACCCAAATCACAGCACCCACCACATTGAACAAAGTGAAGCGGGCGCGATCCATGTGAGCTACACCAGCTACAAACGGAGCAAACGTGCGAATAATTGGAAAAAATCTTGCTGCGATGATGGTGATGCCACCATGTTTGGCATAAAACGCATGGGCTTGGTCGTAGGCTTTTCGGTTGAACCATCGGTGGTTGCCGTCTAACAAGCGTTGTCCGAAATAGCGGCCGATCAAATAATTGCATTGGTCACCGAACATTGCAGCAATCAACATCAAGCCCAATGCCAAGGGCAAATCCAACAAACCCGCACCGCCCATGGCCCCCACCACAAACAACAATGAATCGCCTGGCAAAAACGGCATGACCACCACACCGGTTTCCACAAACACAATAAGAAACAGTAACAAATAAATCCATGCACCGTGCTGTTGCACCCACAACGCCAAGTGCGCGTCAATATGAATGATGAAGTCGAATAACCAAGCGAGTATTTCCATGCGCGAGATTATGGCTTGCAGCGCATAGCACCTAGAATCAACCAGTGAATTCTGTCCAACCCTCCTTTGCTCGCATTCGCGAATTACCCGATGAACTGATCAGCCAAATTGCCGCTGGCGAGGTGGTGGAACGCCCTTCATCGGTGGTGCGCGAATTGGTTGACAACGCATTGGATGCGGGTGCCTCACAAGTGATGGTGCGACTCATAGAAGGCGGCGTACGGCTCATCAGTGTGGAAGACAACGGGGAGGGTATGTCAGCGACTGATATGCCTATGGCACTCAAACGCCATGCCACCAGCAAAATCAGCAGCCTGCATGACTTGGAATCGGTGTCCACCATGGGTTTTCGGGGTGAGGCTTTGGCTGCCATTGCAGCTGTGTCTGATCTCAGTCTCCTGTCCCGCACATTGGAGCAAGACCACGCCATGCAACTCGATGCCAGAAGCGGCGAACTCAAACCCGTGGCGCGTTCTGTGGGCACCACGGTGGAGGTCAAAGAGTTGTTTTTCAGCACCCCAGCGCGTCGTAAATTTCTTAAGTCCACCGCTACCGAACTGGCTCATTGTTTAGACACTCTTAAACGCCATGCACTCGCCAGGCCGGAGGTGGGTTTTGCACTTTGGCACGACGGCAAAGTCTTGGCCCAATGGCGTGCCCACACCAACGACAACGGTTTGGACCAACGTTTGGCCGATGTCTTGGGCAGCGACTTCACGGCGCAGTCCTTGGTCATCGACCACACGCACGCTGGCTTGCGTGTGCGTGGCCGAGCCGGTTTACCCGATACCGCACGGTCTCGTCCTGACCAGCAATTTGCGTATGTGAATGGGCGCTATGTCAGAGACAAGGTGCTCACCCATGCGGCACGCAGCGCTTATGAGGACGTGCTCCACGGACAACGGCAACCAGCCTATGCCTTGTATCTTTCATTGGACCCGCTTGGTGTGGACGTGAATGTGCATCCCACCAAAATCGAAGTCCGTTTTCGCAACAGCCGTGAAGTGCACCAAGCGGTGCAACATGCGTTGTCGTCGGCGTTGTCGGCATCACGCGCCGGACAAAACCTTATTCACCCTGCACCTTTTTTCTCTGCCGCGCAAGAACGTCGTCAGGCCATCGACAGCTTGCAGTCGTTTGGACAAACCCCTTCCAACCCTTTTCAAAGCACCCTTTCTTTGTCCACCGGCGCAGGTCATCCAGTGGATGATTTGGGCCAGTTGTGGCAACCGGCCAAAGTGCTGGCCCAAGAACACCACCGCGCCGAGTTGGCTACCGATGAATGGCCCATGGGCAAAGCACTGGCACAATTGCATGGGGTTTACATCCTGGCGGAGAACAGCCAAGGCTTGGTGTTGGTTGACATGCACGCAGCGCACGAACGCATTGTGTATGAGCGCATGAAATCCCAAATGCATGAACATGCCTTGCACAGCCAACATTTGTTGATTCCCCCCAGCTTTGTGGCCACCGCCGAAGAAATGGCCACATGTGAAAGCCATGCTGAGGCGTTGAATTTGCTGGGCTTTGAGATTGCACCCTTGGGTGTTCAATCGTTGGCGGTCAGAACGGTACCGACTGCTTTGGCCCAAGGCGATGCCGTGGCCCTGGCCCGCAGCGTGTTGGCTGAGCTCGCGCAACATGACGCACACCATGTGCTGCAACGCGCCCGCGACGATGTGTTGGCCGCCATGGCTTGTCACGCTGCGGTTCGAGCCAATCGCCAACTCACTTTGGAAGAGATGAACGCTTTGCTGCGTCAAATGGAAACCACCGATCGCGCAGACCAATGCAACCACGGTCGCCCCACGTGGCGACAAATCACTTTGCGTGAGCTCGATACCTTGTTCTTAAGGGGTCGATGATGCATGCGAATTTGGTGATCCTGCTGTTGGCGTTGGCCATTGGTTTACAACCCGTCTCAACCGATTTGTATTTACCCAGCCTGCCGGGATTGGCCAACGACTTGAGCGCCAGTGTTGGCATGGTGCAGTACACGCTAACCGGTTTGCTCTTGGCATTTGGCACATCGCAATTGTTGTGGGGTCCGTTCTCCGACAAAGTGGGAAGACGGCCGATCATGTTGGGTGGATTGGCGGTGTATGCCTTGGCAGCCATGGGTTGTGTGATAAGCAACAGCATCGAAATGCTGGTGTTTTGGCGCATCGTGCAAGGGGCCAGCATGGGCGCGGTGATCACCAGTGCACGCGCGGTGGTGCGCGATTTGTACGACCCTGCCAAAGGGGCGCGGGTCATGTCCAAAGCCATGACCGGTTTGGGCTTGATGGCTTGCACCAGCCCTCCTTTGGGTGGTTTTTTGAGCCAGCACTGGGGCTGGCAAGTGGCGTTGATGTCTGTGGTGCTTTACGCCATCGCAACCTTGGCTTTGGTGGCATGGCAATTTGACGAAACATTGACCCAGCCCAACCCCCGTGCTTTACACCTGCCCACCATGCTGCGTATATGGTGGCAAGTGTTGTCACACCCCACGTTTCGCGCGTTTGCGTTGCTGTCGTTGGCGGCCTATGGCGCTTTGTTTGTGTACTTGGCCACTTCTTCGTTTGTGTTCATTCAAGTGCTGCATTTGAGTGGTTTGCAGTTGGGTTGGATTTTGTCGTCCATGTCGATCATGTACATCTCGGGCACGGTGATTTGCCGTTTTCTGTTGCGCAAGATCGGCATGCGCAAAACCATTGCATTGGCCGGTGTGTCCAGCGCCCTCAGCGGTGCCATGTTGTGTTGGATGGTTTACGGCGGCTGGGCCGATGCCATGAGTTTGGTGCTGGGCATGTACCCCATGATCATTGCCCACGGCATTCATCAACCCATTGGACAAAGCGGCGCGGTGGGACCGTTTCCGCAGTCGGCGGGCGCTGCTTCCGCACTGAATGGTTTTTTGATGATGCTGTCTGCTTTCGCCACCGGTGCATGGCTCAGCCACAGCATCGACGGCTCGCTGTTTCCACTGGCGCACGGGGTGGCGTTTTGGGGTGGTGTGTTGGCCCTCACCGCATGGACCTTGGTGCAATGGCATGGTGAACCCGTCCACGCCGACTGATTTTGCGCACGACGCGCTGGCGTTGGTGGGGCCAACCGCCAGTGGCAAAACCGCTTTGGCACTGGCGCTCGCCCAACGGTTGCCGATGGAAATCATCAGCATGGATTCGGCCCTGGTTTACAAAGGTATGGACATCGGTACCGCCAAGCCTTCGTTGGCCGAACGCGCTTTGGTGCCACACCACTTGATCGATATTCGCGAACCTTCACAAACTTACAGCGCCGCCGATTTTGCGCGCGACGCCACACGCTTGATTCACGATATTCGACAACGCGGCAAACTGCCTGTGATAGTGGGCGGCACGATGTTGTATTTGAAAGCGTTGACCGAAGGGTTGGATCATTTGCCATTGGCATCGTCCGAGGTTCGCGCTGACATTCAGGCGCGTGCGGCACGC
>JBJTXF010000059.1:0-8039 GCA_046082145.1 Limnohabitans sp.
CAACTCGGCATACCCGGTGCATATTGCTGCAACACGCCGACCACGGTCCAACTGGTCAACGCACCCACCATCAGCACCTCGCCGTGCGCAAAATTGATTAGGTTGATGATGCCGTAAACCATGGTGTAGCCCAACGCCACCAAAGTGTACATGCTGCCGAGCACCAGTCCGTTGATGATTTGTTGCAACAGGATATCGATGACCGGTCTCCCAAAAAGGTGCGCGATTGTAGGAAAAAAAAAGCCCTCCGCGAAAGAGGGCTTGTCGGATCAAGCGGCTAAAGATTTCTTAGTCGTCGGCATAGATGTCCACATCTTTGGTTTCTTTGATGAACAAAGTACCAATGATAAAGGTGGTAGCTGCGATGATGATCGGATACCACAAGCCGTTGTACATGTTGCCGGTCTGCGCCACGATGGCAAAAGCGGTGGTTGGCAGCAGCCCGCCAAACCAGCCGTTACCGATGTGATATGGCAAGGACATAGAGGTATAGCGGATGCGAGTCGGGAACATTTCCACCAACATGGCCGCAATCGGCCCGTAGACCATGGTCACCAAAATCACCAAGTAAGTCAGGATCAAGATCACCACGACTTTGTTGACTTTCGCCGGGTCCGCTTTGGCAGGGTACCCCGCAGCTTTGAGCGTAGCGCTCAGGTTAGCCGAAATGACCGCATCACGGCTTTTCTTTTCATCCGACAGGTTTTTCAACGCGTCTTCGGCTTTTTTCACCGCTTTGGCATCCACCGGGTCAGCGGCTTTGAGCTCTTCCAATTTCTTTTCAGCAGCTTGTTTGGCCACAGCCACATCGTCTGGCGTGACCACGGTAGAGATCACGGTATCACCCACCTTGATAATGGCAGGCGTACCAGCCGGCGCCGCTTCATTGGAGTAGCTCACCGAGTTGTTGGCCAATTTTTGTTTGGCAATGTCACAAGACGAGGTGAATTTGACCGTGCCAGTGGGGTTGAACTGGAACGAGCACTCGGCTGGGTCAGCAATCACCACCACTTTGTTGGCTTGTTGGGCTGCATGTAACTCTGGATTAGCAGCTTTGGTCAATTGTTCAAACACAAAGAAGTAGGTAATCACCGCCAATAAACAACCCAGCATGATGATAGGCTTGCGACCTACTTTGTCAGACAAAGATCCAAAAAGAATAAAGAAAGGCGTACCAATGATCAGCGATGCGGCAACGAACAAATTGGCCGTCGCTCCATCTACTTTTAACGCTTGCGTCAAGAAAAACAAAGCATAGAACTGACCTGTATACCAGACCACGGCTTGTCCAGCAGTCAATCCTATCAAAGCCAAAATCACGATTTTCAGATTTTTCCATTGACCAAAAGACTCCGACAACGGTGCTTTAGATGTCTTACCTTCGGCTTTCATCTTGGTAAAAGCGGGTGATTCGTTCATGGACAAACGGATGTAAACCGACACACCCAACAAAGCAATGGACAGCAAGAAAGGTATGCGCCAACCCCAGGCTTCAAAAGCCTCTTCACCCATGGTGGTTCGGGTTCCCAAAATCACCAGCAAGGACAAAAACAAACCCAAGGTGGCCGTGGTTTGGATCCAAGAGGTATAGGCACCACGTTTACCGTGCGGGGCATGTTCGGCCACATAAGTGGCGGCACCGCCATATTCACCACCCAAAGCCAAGCCCTGTAACAATCGCAGCGCAATCAAAATAACTGGCGCTGCAACCCCAATGCTGGCATAGGTGGGCAAAATACCCACGATGAAGGTGGACAAACCCATGATCAAAATGGTCACCAAGAAGGTGTACTTGCGACCGATCATGTCGCCCAAGCGGCCAAAAAAGATCGCACCAAATGGCCGCACGATAAAGCCCGCTGCAAACGCCAGCAACGCAAAAATAAAAGCCGAGCCTTGGTCCAATCCGCTGAAAAACTGTTTGGCAATGATGGCTGCGAGTGAGCCATACAAATAAAAGTCATACCATTCAAACACTGTTCCCAGTGACGAAGCAAAAATGACTTTTTTCTCCTCCGACGTCATCGGTCGTTCTTCATGTGCAATGGTGGCCATGTTGTCTCCTTGAGGTTGCCCGCTGAATGGGGTTTGTCGGTATTTTGTTTGCCAGTACTTGCCAACGACTGACACAAAACTGAACATGGGCTTACAACCCTAGGGCAAACCCTTGTTATCTATTTCATGATGCGAATTTTCAGCGTTTGCGCTGTATGCCTGCGGGTACATCGGCCGCCGTTAACCAAGATTGACTGCGGTACCAGTCGTCGCCTTGCAAATACTCACGCAACATCGGCAAAGCATCTAAGCCCCAAAACATTTCACCATCGACCTGGATGCTGGGCACGCCGAACACACCATTCGCAATGGCTTGCTCGGTGTTGCGACGCAATCTGTCTTTGACCTCGTCCGCGCCAGGAGAGCGAACAGGTAGCAACCGTTGGGCCAATTCGGCCAAACGATCTGGATCGGTTGGGTCCAAGCCACCGCACCACACATGCTTGAACACGGCTTCACACACATGCCGATTGGGATACCCGTTGGGATCGCAAGCGATGGCCAAGCGCAACAGTGGCAGCGGGTTGAACGGGTGCGCCGCAGGCAATTGCAGTTCCAACCCTTGTTGCCTTGCCAACCACAATGATTGGCGATACGTCCATTCGCGTTTACCGGCCACTTCGACAGGACCCAATTGACCATGGTGTTTCAACAAACCGCCAAACAACACCGGTTGGTAACGGACTTGGTAACTCACACCTTGCAAAGTGCGGGGCAATTGGTCAAATGCCAAATAGGCATACGGGCTGATCACGTCGAAATAAAACGTCAGTTGGTGCATGTCAGTTCTCGTTGAAGTGTTGCGCAATCCGTTGTCCCAATCGCAGCCAGATTTCACGTTGTTGCGCAGGCGTGCTCATGCCCCATTGCGCAATTTCAGCGATGCTGCGCATGCAGCCAAGGCATTCATCGCGTTCGGCATGCATGGTGCAAACCGATACACACGGTGACACCATCGTCTGATCGGCGGGCGTGTGCAACACCAACTCCCATCGCTGACGCAATGCAAGCCAGGGGGTGGGTAATGTCGTCATGAAAAATTTCTGTCAATCGGTCGCCAAAAGCAACAACGGTGCACCCTCGGCCACTTGGTCACCTGGCAGATACAGCAACTCTGACACGGTACCGGCTGCGGGTGCAGTCACCGTGTGCTCCATCTTCATGGCTTCCATCACGGCCAAAGCTTGGCCAGCTTCCACCTTGTCACCGACCTTGACCGCAAACGATAACAACTTGCCCGGCATGGGTGCGGCCAAATTGCCGCTGGCCACCGAGTCTTGCGAAGCATGCGCCAGCGGATCGATACGCGTCAAACACGCTTCGCCCGCATCTGCAAACACGTGGCTGTCTTGGCCGTGGCGATAAACATGGCTGCGCAATACATGACCGCCCCAACGCGATTGCAGTTGTCCAGCTTCATCGGTCCAATCGAAAGGCACCTCTTGGTCAGCCATCCGCAGTGTCATACCGCCACGCACCGAACGCGTCAACACGGCTTGGTAAGACACACCTTGGCAGTGAAATTCAAAATGTCGACGCGATTGCCCTTGCAGCAACCAATCATGGCGCACAGACCACGGGTCAGACCAACCCAGGCCGGCTTGCTGCTCTGCGCGCAATTGGGCAGCCACGGCTGCCGCCACGGCATGTGTGATGGGCAATCCGGATTGACCGAACAACTGCGCGTGTTCACGTGTGATCAAAGCTGTGTCTAACTGCGCCTGCGCAAATGCTTCGGTACGCAATACGCGGCGTAAAAAAGCCACGTTGTTTTGCACGCCTGATACATGCAATTGCGACAAGGCCTGATCCAAACGGGCCAATGCCTGTTCACGCGTGTCTGCGTGCACAATCAATTTGGCAATCATGGAGTCGTAATGCGGGCTGATGCTGTCTCCCTCTCTTACCCCGCTATCCCATCGAACCGGTGATACGCAAAAGCGGCTGGCTGGTGGCGCTTTCAACACATGCAGATGGCCGATGGCTGGCAAAAAATCGTGGTCAGGGGTTTCGGCGCAAATGCGCGCTTCGATGGCATGGCCATGCACCTTGACCTGGGCTTGCATCAATGGCAGTGGCTCTCCACTGGCAATACGCAATTGCCATTCCACCAAATCCAATCCCGTGACCGCTTCGGTGACCGGATGCTCAACCTGCAAGCGGGTGTTCATTTCCATGAAGAAAAAATCCATGCCGCGTTCGGTTTGTTCAACAATGAATTCCACCGTTCCCGCACCCACATAGTTCACAGCTTTGGCCGCCGCCACCGCCGCCGCACCCATGCGCTCGCGCATGTCGGCAGACATACCCGGCGCCGGGGACTCCTCCAACACCTTTTGGTGTCTGCGTTGCACCGAACAATCGCGTTCGTGCAAATGGATCACATTGCCCTGGCTGTCACCAAAGACCTGAATTTCAATGTGTCGCGGACGTTGAACATATTTTTCAACCAATACCGCGTCATCGCCAAAACTGTTTTTGGCTTCACGCTGGCATGACGCCAATGCCTCTGCGAAATCGGCGGCGTGTTGCACGATGCGCATGCCTTTGCCGCCACCGCCCGCGCTGGCTTTGATCATCACAGGAAAACCGATGCGCTGTGCTTCGCTTGCCAACAGGTCTGGCTGTTGATCCGCTCCGTGGTAGCCAGGCACCAATGGCACGCCTGCCTTTTCCATCAATTGTTTGGAAGCCGCTTTCAAACCCATGGCTTCTATGGCCTCGACGCTGGGGCCGATAAATACCAAACCGGCTTTGGCACTAGCGTTGGCAAAGTCAGCGTTCTCGCTCAAAAAACCATAGCCCGGATGCACCGCTTGCGCTCCCGTTTGCAAGGCGGCGTCCAAGATGCGCTGCCATTGCAAATAGCTGTCTTTGACAGCTGCGCCCCCAATATGCACCGCTTCATGGCAGGCTTGTACATGCGCGGCCGAGGCGTCCGCGTCGGAATACACGGCCACCGTTCCGATACCCATGCGCCTGGCCGTCGCAGCCACTCTGCAAGCAATTTCCCCCCGATTGGCAATCAATATTTTTTGGAACATGGCATCAATAGCGCTTGGCCACTTCTTCCAACATAACCTCAGTTGCCCCTCCGCCGATGGCCAGCACACGCGCATCTCGCCACAGACGTTCAATCGGTGCTTCGCGCATATAACCCATGCCACCCCAGAACTGCAAACAACCGCCCACCACCTCGTTGACCAAGTCACCCGTCAAGGCTTTGAGCATCGACACCTCTTGCACGATGTCATGGCCTTGGGTGACGGACCAGGCACAGTGATACATGAACTGACGCGCAGAGCGGGTTTTTGCGTCCAGCATGGCCATGCGTTGGCGAATGTGTTGCATCTCCCACAGACTTTTTCCAAACGCTTGTCGTTGGCGCACATAGTCCAATGTCAAGGCAATGGCACGTTGGCAATGGCCCACCGCCATGGCCGCCAATGCAATGCGTTCGGTTTGCAAATTTTTCATCAGCGCATAAAAGCCTTTGTCTTGCTCACCCAGCAAGGCCTCTGGGCCAAGCCGCACGTTATCGAACACCAATTCAGCCGTGTCCGAGCACAACCAACCGGTTTTGTCCAACGAGCGTCCCACACTGAACCCGGGCGTGCCTTTTTCCACAATGAACATGGACATCTGGTGTTTGCCCGTGCCGGTTTTGGCCGCCACAAAATACACATCGGCATGCACGCCGTTGGTGATGAACATCTTGGTGCCATTCAGCACCCAGACTTCGCCTTCACGACGCGCGGTGCTGCGCATGCCTGACAAATCGGAACCCGCACCGGGCTCGGTCATGGCCACCGCACTGATGGCTTCGCCTGAAACCAGTTGAGGCATGTACTTGGCTTTTTGTGCAGGCGTGCCTGCATGGTGTAAGTGCGGACTGGCCATGTCGGTATGCACCAACACACTGACAATGAACCCCGCAAAGGTTGATTGCGACAAGGCCTCGGCGAACACCAAATTGGTCAAGGCATCGGCTTGTGCGCCGCCGTATTCGCTCTCATACATCAATCCAAAAAATCCGGCCTGACCCATTTTGCGCAGCACATCGCGAGGCACTTTGCCTTGCTTTTCCCATTCCATGCCAAACGGTTCGACTTCACGCTCTAAAAAACGCGCCATCTGATCGCGCAAGGTTTCGTGTTCGGGTAGTTCATAAATATGGTTCATGGTTCTTGTCTCATTAAAAAAATCACATGCGGAAAACACCAAATCGGGTGTCAGGAATGGGTGAGCCCAAAGCAGCGGACAAAGCCAAAGCCAACACTTGGCGGGTATCGGCAGGGTCGATCACACCGTCGTCCCACAATCGCGCACTGGCGTAATAAGGGTGAGACTGGTGTGCAAATTGATCGAGCAGGGGTTGCTTGAATTTGGCCTCTTCGTCGGCACTCCAGCTGCCGCCTTTGGCTTCGATACCATCCCGGCGCACCGTGGCCAGCACACTGGCGGCTTGCTCGCCGCCCATCACGCAAATGCGCGCATTCGGCCACATCCACAAAAAACGAGGGTTGAATGCACGACCGCACATGCCGTAGTTGCCTGCTCCATAACTGCCCCCGATGATGATGGTGAATTTGGGCACTTGCGCCGTGGCCACGGCGGTGACCATCTTTGCGCCATGGCGGGCAATGCCTTCGTTCTCGTATTTGCGTCCCACCATGAAGCCGGTGATGTTTTGCAAAAACACCAGCGGTATTTTTCGTTGACAGCACAGTTCGATGAAATGCGCACCCTTTTGTGCAGACTCGGAGAACAGCACGCCGTTGTTGGCCACGATACCCACCGGCATGCCTTCAATGTGCGCAAAGCCACACACCAGGGTGCTGCCAAAACGTGGCTTGAATTCATGCAACGCTGAGCCATCCACCACCCGCGCAATGATGTCGCGCACGTCATACGGCTTGCGCGTGTCCACCGGAATAACACCATAAATGTCTTGCAGGTCATACAAAGGCGGGCGTGCTGGGATGACAGCGGCATGCACTGTTTTGCGATGGTTCAAACGTGCCACCGCTTCTCGCGCCAGCGCCAAAGCATGGGCATCGTTGTCGGCCAAATGGTCGGCCACCCCAGACAAACGGGTGTGCACATCGCCGCCACCCAAGTCTTCCGCGCTGACGATTTCACCAATGGCCGCTTTGACCAAAGGCGGCCCACCCAAAAAGATGGTGCCTTGGTTTTTCACAATGATGGTTTCATCACTCATCGCAGGCACATAAGCGCCACCTGCGGTGCAACTGCCCATGACCACTGCGATTTGCGCAATCCCTTGCGCGCTCATATTGGCTTGGTTGTAAAAAATGCGGCCGAAATGTTCCCTGTCAGGAAACACATCGTCCTGGTTGGGCAAATTGGCACCACCCGAGTCCACCAAATAAATACACGGCAAGCGGTTTTGCATGGCGATTTCTTGCGCGCGCAAATGCTTTTTCACGGTCATCGGATAGTAGGTGCCACCCTTGACCGTGGCGTCGTTGCAAACGATCACACATTCGACACCGCTGACCCTGCCGATGCCGGCAATCACACCTGCACCAGGCGCTTCACCGTTGTACATGCCGTGCGCCGCCAAAGGGCTGAACTCTAAAAAAGGCGTGCCTTCATCCAGCAGCAAAGCCACCCTGTCGCGTGGCGGCAATTTACCGCGCGCCATGTGCTTGGCGCGTGCGGCCTCTCCTCCCCCTTGCGCGCTCAGCGACATTTGCACACGCAAATCATCGACCGCGGCTTGCATGGCTTGTGCATTGGCGATGAATGCCGCTGAACGGGTTGACAATTGGGAGGTGAGAACGCTCATGGTTGGCCTCAGAACAATTCAAGCGCCATGGCGGTGCCTTCGCCGCCACCGATGCACAAGGTCGCCAAGCCTTTTTTCAAACCACGTGCTTGCAATGCATGCAACAACGTCACGATGATGCGGGCACCGGAGGCGCCAATCGGGTGACCCAATGCACATGCACCGCCATTCA
>JBJTXF010000060.1:0-3325 GCA_046082145.1 Limnohabitans sp.
GTCAATGATTTCGCCAAGCGCATGGCGCATTACGAGGACACGCGAAATTTTCCTGCTGTCAAAGGACCGAGCTATTTGAGTGTGCATTTGCGCTTTGGCACGGTGTCTGTTCGTCAGTTGGTTCGCTTGGCATATCCCCCTGCAATGGCAGGCGATACGGGTGCCCAAACCTGGTTGTCCGAACTGATTTGGCGCGATTTTTATCATCAAATCATGCATCATCATCCCTATGCGATGACACATGCCTTCAAGCCAGAGTACGACGCGATTGAATGGGAAAAAGGCAAACAGGCCAAGCACCTATTTCAAGCGTGGTGCGATGGTCAAACCGGCTATCCATTGGTTGACGCGGCCATGGCCCAAATCAACCAAACAGGCTATATGCACAACCGCTTACGCATGGTGGTCGCGAGTTTTTTGGTGAAAGATTTGGGCATCGACTGGCGCTGGGGCGAGTCGTATTTCGCCTTACATCTGAACGACTTCGATCTGGCTGCCAACAACGGTGGCTGGCAATGGGCCAGTTCCAGCGGTTGCGATGCGCAGCCGTATTTCCGCATCTTCAACCCGATCAACCAAAGCGAAAAATTTGATCCACAAGGTAAATTCATCAAACGCTACTTACCGCAATTGGCGGGCTTGTCTGACAAAGAGATACATGCGCCTTGGCTGGCCAATCCTTTGTCGTTGCAAGCCGCCGGTATTGCATTGGGTAAACACTATCCCCTGCCCGTGGTGGACCACACCCATGCGCGGGCGAAAACCTTGTTGCGTTATTCGGTGGTCAGCAAGAAAAAAACCGTTTAAACGGCAACCATTTCGAAGTCTTCTTTGCGGGCGCCGCATTCTGGGCAAGTCCAATTCATAGGAACCTGCTCCCAAGGTGTGCCAGGGGCAATACCTTCGTCGGGAGCACCGACAGCTTCGTCGTAAATCCAGCCGCAAATCAAGCACATCCAAGTTTTATTCACAGTGTCATTTCCAGTGAGTTGAAGACCTATTGCCGCACCAATAGCGTGGCATAGAATGGTTCAAAGTATAGACGGCCATGAATCAACACATCACACTCACAGACGAAGGCCAAATACCCGAAATGGCGCATCCTTGTGCGCTGACTTTCAACAGCAACGACCCCAGCGGTGCGGGTGGATTGACCGCCGATATTTTGGCCATGTCTTCGGTGGGTACCCATGTGTTGGCGATTTCAACAGGCAGTTATTTGCGCGATACCGCCGAAACCTTTGACCATGTGCCCATGGACGAAGATGCCGTGGACGATCAGGCTCGTCATGTTCTGGAAGACATTTCGGTGCAGGTCATCAAAGTCGGGTTTTGTGGTACGCCAGAAATTGTGTCGGTGATTGCAGAGTTGTGTACCGATTACCCAGATGTTCCTGTTGTGACATACATGCCCAGTTTGTCCTGGTGGCAGGACGATCCGATCGAAGCCTACCAAGACGCTTTCATGGAGTTGCTTTTGCCTCAAACCACTTTGTTAGTGGGAAACCATTCCACGCTTTGGCGCTGGCTTCTCCCTGACTGGGGCAGCGAGCGCACGCCTACCGCGCGTGATCTGGCCAAAGCGGCTGCCGAAAAAGGCGTGCCCTACACCTTGGTGACTGGACTGCCACAGGGCAATCAACACATTGAGAATGCTTTGGCAACGCCCTTGTCGGTGATGGTGAGCGAAACCATCGAACGCTTCGATGCGGTTTTCACTGGCGCAGGCGACACATTGAGCGCAACCGTCGCGGGTTTGCTAGCCATGGGAGACGACCTTGAAGCCGCTGTGACAGAGGCTTTTAGCTATTTAGATGGTGCGCTAGACGCAGGCTTTCGTCCTGGCATGGGACACGCACTGGCCGACCGATTGTTTTGGGCGCAAGTGCCCGATGATGCTGACGATGTGGATGAACACACCAGCGGCGAAGATTTTTTGCCTGGCCACGACACCCGCCATTGATTGTTCACTTCGACCTTGAAGACCTATGACTGATCTCAACCAAACCCTGTTCGACCGCGCCCGCCAAGTCATCCCTGGCGGTGTCAATTCACCTGTGCGGGCATTTCGTGCCGTCGGTGGCACACCACGTTTTGTCAAACGTGCCCAAGGAGCTTATTTCTGGGACGCAAACAACAAAAGACACATCGATTACATCGGTTCTTGGGGGCCCATGATCTTGGGTCATGGCCACCCGGCAGTGCTCGAAGCGGTGCAAAAAGCGGCGTTGGATGGTTTTTCTTTCGGTGCGCCAACTGAGCGTGAAATCCAATTGGTCGAGGCCTTGATCAAGCTCATGCCCTCCATGGACATGGTGCGATTGGTCAGTTCAGGCACAGAAGCCGGCATGAGCGCATTGCGTTTGGCGCGCGGTGCCACCGGCCGAAGCAAGATCATCAAGTTCGAAGGTTGCTACCACGGCCATGCCGATGCGCTGTTGGTCAAAGCCGGATCGGGTTTGGCCACGTTTGGCAATCCCACCAGTGCGGGCGTACCGCCTGAAGTCGTGCAACACACCTTGGTGCTGGAGTACAACAACATCACCCAGCTTGAAGAAGCGTTTGCGCTGCACAGCAAAGAACTCGCCTGCGTGATGATCGAGCCGATTGCAGGCAACATGAATTTTGTGCGTACGAGTGTGCCGTTTATGAAGCGTTGCCGCGAACTTTGCACGCAACACGGTGCCTTGTTGGTTTTCGATGAAGTCATGACAGGCTGCCGTGTCGCTTTGGGCAGCGCACAAAGTGCGTATGCCAAATCCATTCCCGGGTTTGAACCTGACGTCACCGTGCTTGGCAAAGTAATAGGTGGCGGCATGCCATTGGCAGCGTTCGGTGGCAAACGGGCTGTCATGGAACAACTTGCACCCTTGGGCCCGGTCTACCAAGCCGGTACGCTGAGTGGCAATCCGGTGGCCACTGCCTGTGGCTTGGCCACATTGCAAGAAATCAGTCGACCGGGTTTTTTTGAAGCCCTGTCTTCCAAAACCCGATCACTGGTTGATGGCCTTACCCAAGCTGCTCAAAAAGCGGGCGTTCCGTTTAGCGCCGATTGTGAAGGCGGTATGTTTGGTTTTTTCCTGTTGCCAGAATTGCCGCAGAACTATGCCAAGGTCATGACCAGCGAAAGCCCGAGGTTTAACAAACTTTTCCACGGTTTGCTTGACCGAGGTGTGTACATCGCACCAGCGCTGTATGAAGCGGGGTTTGTCAGTGGCGCACACACCGCGCAAGACATCTCTGACACAGTCGCCGCCGCTTCTGAGGTTTTTGCCAGCCTCTGAAATTCATTGGTACTTGGGGTCAGGTAATTGGGGTGGTAATT
>JBJTXF010000061.1:0-3959 GCA_046082145.1 Limnohabitans sp.
CCGAATTGCGTTCGACAGCAATGGCAGCGGTGACCTGTATGTCACCGCCATCGCTGAGACGCTGTGGGAAGCGGCTTACAAAGTCACGGGACCCGGCAATTTCGGCTGGCCTCTGATGGAGGCCACTCATTGCATAGACCGCCTAAAGCCCCGCCAGCCCCCGAAAGATTGCGCCAACAAAGGCAACGAAGGTGAGCCACTGGAGATGCCTGTGGTGGAGTACGCCAACATGCAGACAAACCATCCAGACTCTACTCTCGGTGTCAAAGGCGTAGGCACTGCCATCACTGGCGCACGCATGTACCGTGGAAAAAAAATTCCCTCATTGCAAGGCAAATTAGTGGTGGCTGACTGGAGCGCATCCTTCAAGCAGGCCTCGGGGCAATTGTTTGTGGCGACTCCCACTGCTCAGAGCCAAACCACTTGGCCATTGAAAAAAATTATGCAAATAGAAAGCCGCATCATCAGCTTGGCACAAGACCGCAGCGGAGAAATCTATGTGTTGACGCACGAAGGCATGGGTCCATTTGGCCATTCGGGCAAAGTATTCAGACTGCAACCTGGCCCCTGAAACAGTACTCACTTTGCTCTAAGTCAGCATCAACGGGTGCAAATTTGCTTGATCAGCACCTCAAAAAACGAACCTGGTGCGGGGTAGTACCAGCGGAAGTAGCGTTTTTTAGGGTCTTGAGATGCAGCAGATTGGGTGACTTTGCCGGTCCCCATTTGCCCATCAAAATCGGTGAACTGGATTTGTCGCTGTCGCCCCGCAGTGCATTGAATATGGCGCACGGAAATGCGTGAACTGCTGACAAATGCACAGGTTTCCCCTTGGCAGGCTTCTTTTTTATGGTCGGGGAAATCTTGTAGCGTAGTGATTTGCATCATGCCCTCAACTTCTTTGAGGGATTGCAAGTCCACATAATAGTTTTCGCCAAATTCTGGAAGCTTCAATACCAAAGTCCATTCGGCATGAACCATGCCGGAAAACAATAACAAGGCCCATAAGAAACAGCGGTTCATCGCATAAATCCAGATGAAAAAGAGAGATTGACCGTCGTCATGATTAAGGGAGTCTCAAGTCACTGCGAACAATCTCAGTCGGGACACAACAGCAGTCTCAACGGCCAGTTTGACAATCGATACGCATGGCCTCTGCAGCACTTTTCACAGTCCAACCGTCACCATAACCACCATATACCAAAGACAACACCATGCGCAGATTTTTTTTCTCGACCGACTCTGCAGGCCGCATGTTTTCAAGTCGCTGCAACGCCTCTTCAGGCGTTACACCGTCCTCACGCCACTGCATGGCTGTTGAAGCAAATTGTCCAATTTGAGGACAGGTCATATCGCCCAATGGATAGTTGCCGGCAAAAACTTGTGTCGCTGAGAAAACACAAGCTACAAGCACCCAATGTAGACAACTGTATTTCACGGATGGGAATAATCGCAAGAACATGACCATACATTGCATGATAAGCACTTTGTCTGCAACATATAAGCCGCAAGTCAAAAAAGGTTTAACCAAGCCTTTTGTATGCGTATGATGACCATGAAAAAAACAGGCTGTCACATCCATCCGAACGACTCATCCACCGAAAGGCCACTGTATGAACAACCCTGATGACCTGATTCTTGAAAAAATATATGCGCATGAAAAAAACCATGCCGATGAAATATTCATGACCCAACCGGTGGGCAACGGACAGGTGGTCAATTACACATGGGCACAAACCTTGGACCAAGCCAGGCGCATGGCTGCACATTTGCAATCCCGAGGGTTGCCACGCTCCGCAAAAATCGCCATCATCTCCAAAAATTGTGCCCATTTTTTCATGGCTGAATTGGCCATTTGGATGGCGGGTTACACCACAGTTGCCATCTTTCCTACCGAGCAAGCTGAGACCGTCAAATTTGTGCTGGAGCATTCTGAAGCCAGCCTGCTATTTGTCGGCAAACTGGATGAATGGCATAAACAAGCGCACGGTGTCCCAGCCCAGCTTCCATGCATAGCTTTTCCGCTCGCACCCGAAACTGCCTTTGAAAAATGGAACGATATCGTCGCCAACACTTTGGGCATCACAGACAACCCTGGCCGTGATGTCAATGACCTGGCCATGATCATCTACACCTCTGGCTCCACCGGGCAACCCAAAGGTGCCATGCATTGCTTTGGCCGCATCACCGCAGCGGCCAATGGCATCATTGATCAAATGAACGACAACCTTGGCAGTCATCGCTCGCACCGCATGTTGTCGTACTTGCCATTGGCGCATGTGTTCGAGAGAGCTTTTGTGGAATCGGCTGCATTCACCCATGGGCGCTTGCAAGTGTTTTTCGCAGAATCATTAGACACCTTCATACAAGATTTGCAACGCGCCAGACCCACCATCTTCATCTCTGTCCCTCGGTTATGGCTGAAATTTCAACAAGGGGTGTTTGCCAAGATGCCCGCAAAGAAATTAAATACGCTGTTGATGATTCCATTGCTTGGAAATATCGTCAGAAAAAAAGTGCTGGCAGGTTTGGGGCTGGACCATGTCGAACTGGCCGGCAGCGGTTCTGCTCCTTTGCCACCTGATTTGATTCGGTGGTACAGACGTTTGGGTTTGAACCTGGTAGAGGGCTATGCCATGACCGAAGACTTTGCTTATTCGCACAGTCAAACCCAAGACAAAAATGACCCTGGCACAGTTGGACCGCCTTACCGTGGGGTTGAAGTACGCATCAGTCCTGAGGGCGAAGTATTGATCAAGTCACCGGGGCAAATGGTGGGTTACTACAAGCGCCCCGACTTGGACGAACAAAGTTTCACCAGCGACGGTTTTTTCAAAACGGGTGACTTGGGCTCTCGCTTGCCCGATGGTCAATTGAAAATCACCGGCCGATTGAAAGAACAATTCAAAACCAGTAAGGGCAAATATGTGGCCCCTGCCCCTATCGAAAACCGATTGAACGCGCACCCCATGATCGAGTTGTCGATGGTGTCAGGCAGTGGCTTTGACAAAGCCTACGCCATGGTAGTTTTGGCTGAAGACCTTCGTCCGCAACTACACAAAAACGATGTGCGTCAAAAGGTGGAGTCTGAACTGAATGCCTTGCTCGAAAAAGTAAACCAACAAATCGCAGACTACGAACAGCTCAAAATGTTGGTGGTTGCCAAAGAAGCTTGGTCTATCGAAAACGGCTGCCTGACTCCTACCATGAAAATCAAACGCAGTCGCATTGAGTTCGTGGTGCAACACGATGTCGAAAAATGGTATAGCGATAGCAAAATGGTTGTTTGGGCCTGAGTCTCAAAGGGCGGTGCTACGGCGCACTTTACCCTGACCCGAGCTCCCTTCCATGGCAAGGCAACTGCTTGGCCCTTGCCGGGGAAGCTAACATCGGGTGATTGAACAGGAGAGTTTTTGATGACTGTGATCACCCATATTGATGACTTGAAGCAGCTGGCCAAAAAACGTGTGCCGAAAATGTTTTACGAGTATGCGGATTCCGGCAGCTACACGCAAAGCACCTACCGGGCCAATGAAGACGATTTTCAAAAAATCAAATTGCGCCAACGCGTGGCCATCAACATGGAAGGCCGCAGCACTGCCAGCACCATGATTGGCCAACCAGTCAGCATGCCTGTGGCGATTGCGCCCACTGGCATGACAGGCATGCAACACGCTGACGGCGAAATTTTGGCCGCACGCGCGGCCAAAAGATTCGGCATCCCATTCACTTTGTCGACCATGAGCATTTGCTCAATTGAAGATGTGGCGCAACACGCAGGGCCCGGCTTTTGGTTTCAGTTGTATGTCATGCGCGACCGCTCATTCATTGAACGTTTGATCGACCGCGCCAAAGCCGCGCAATGTTCTGCATTGGTGTTGACGCTAGATTTACAAATTCTGGGACAACGCCACCGCGATTTGAAAAACGGTTTGTCTGCCCCACCCAAACCCACGTTG
>JBJTXF010000062.1:0-4511 GCA_046082145.1 Limnohabitans sp.
ATGGCATGTTATTTGATTCCACTTTCCGGCAAGAAGTGGCCAAGTATTTCTTGGCGACCTTGGTTGTATTGACGATCATCGTCATCACAGTCTGGCTGATTCGCACTTTCGGCGAAGCGTCGATCGGCCGATTCAATCCGCAAGACGTTGGAATCGTGTTGGGATACACAGCCATGAGCAATTTGCATTCACTGCTGACTCTGAGTTTGTACATTGCTTTGGTCTCCACCGTTTCGCGCATGTACGCCGACAGCGAAATGGTGATTTGGCAAGCCAGTGGTCAAAGCACGCTCTCCCTGCTAGCACCTGCCTTGCGATTTTCCTGGCCATGGTTAATCACCATCACTGCCTTATCGCTGATGGCTTGGCCGTGGTCCAACATGCAAATTCGAGAAATGCGAGAACGTTACGAAAAAAGAGACGATTTACAACGCATCAAACCGGGTCAATTTCAAGAATCCGCTGATGGAAAACGCGTATTTTTTATTGACAATTCCAGTATTGCCGAAAAAACAGGCAACCGGATCTTTGTGGTCTCGAACGAAAATAACACTCAATCTATAGTGACTGCGCAAACTGGGATGATTGACACTCGGGACAGAGATAGGTTCTTCATTTTGTCTAATGGTCAGCGTATAGAAATCAAACCCGAAAAAAACGAATTCAAATTGATCGAATTTGAAACCCACACCTCCAAAATTGACTCCATACCCGTTCAACTCAGTTCTGCGGATGCTCAGTCGAAGCAAGTTTTGTCTTTGTTGGCAGAGCCAACATCGGTCAACTTAGGCGAATTTGGTTGGCGCATCGGCATGGCCATAGCCGCGTTCAACCTGGTTATCCTGGCAATTGCGATTCCGTTCATCAACCCTCGAAGTGGCCGTTCAGGCTCACTGATCGTGACCGTGATCAGTTTTTTCACTTACTACAACTTGGTCAATATGAGCAAATACTGGGTCGCCGGAGGCAAAATCAGTTTGCCCGTTATGTTGCTCACGTTGCATTTGCCCGTGCTACTGGTTTCGCTGTTGGTTCTTTATTGGCGCCAGCAGCAAGGCCTGGTATTTGCAAAGCCTCGCAGACCATTGGCCATGTCCTCGGCTACCGCATGAAAACCATTCGCCTGATGATTTACCGAGAGGTATTACAAAAAGTGGGTTTTGCCACTTTGGGATTCATTGGTCTGTTTTTTTTCTTTGACACCATTAATGAATTGAAAATGGTGGGGCAAGGCCCTCAAGGCAGTTATTCGCTTCGCCATGCCATGTGGTACGTGGTTTTAATGGTACCCAACCATTTGTACGAACTGCTGCCTATCACCGTGCTGATCGGTACCATCTTTGTGATGGCAAGATTGGCCCAAAGCTCTGAGTTCACTATTCTTCGCACCAGCGGCCTGGGGCCACTCAAAGCCCTGCGAACCTTGCTTGAAATTGGTTTGATATTCATGGTGATAGCCTTTATGGTGGGTGATTACCTCACGCCCATTAGCAGCCGACAAGCCCAATTGCTCAAAGCCAGGTACCTGGGACAAACCATCACCCAAGGTTCCTCTGGCGCCTGGCTTAAAGAAAACAAAACATCCACATCCAGCATCGTCAATGTGTTAGCGCTGAGCCGTGACGGACAACTGGGTTCCATTCGCATTTTTGAATTCAACAGCGCTGGCAAACTCACCTCCATATTGCAAGCATCCTCGGGCAAGTTTTTAAACACCAACGATGCTTGGTTATTAACCGAAGTGGTGCAAGACACATTCAGCGATGCGTTAGACAGCAACCTTGAGCGCAGCACCTACCCTACGTTGAAATGGCCCAATACATTGACGGAAGACATGGTATCGGTGGCGTTGCTCAAACCAGAACGCATGGCAACTTGGGATTTATTCAAATACATCAACCATTTGAAGCGAAACGACCAAGCGTCCCAACGCTATGAAATCGATTTCTGGAAAAAAGTGTTTTATCCCATCGGCTGCATCGTTATGGTAGTACTATCCTTGCCTTTTGCTTATTTGCATTTGCGCGATGCCAATATGAACACCTTGGTGTTTTTTGGGGTCGTGATTGGCATCACCTTTGTGTTGATCAATAACCTGTTTGGCTACATCGGCAACCTCAACAGTTGGCCACCGTGGTTGGCTGCAGCCACTCCAGGATTGGTTTTCACGGCTGGTTCATTGGCGGCTTTCGCCAGACTGGTTTGGAGACATTGATGAAAGCCATCGTCTTGTTTGCGCATGGCTCACGCGATCCGCAATGGCATTTACCTTTGGTTGCAGTGAAAGAACGCATCGGCAAATCGCACCCTGACACTCGGGTGGCATGCGCTTATCTGGAATTAAGTACGCCAGACTTGCCTACTGCCGTCGCTGCTCAGATCTCGCAAGGTGTGACTGACATCCGTGTGGTACCGATGTTTTTGGGAGTAGGCAAGCATGTCAGACACGACCTTCCGCTGATGATGGATGAATTGAAATTGCAATATCCGCACATACGCTTTGAATGCTTGCCTGCTGTCGGCGAGCACCCCGAACTGTTGGACCTCTTGGCCAAGATAGCCTGGGTTGGAAGCCAAGATTGAGACATTGATTTAAGGCGAATGTCGACCAAAACAGGTGTTTTCTGACCTCACCTTAGGTTTAAATTTCTCAGGAGGCATAATAAATGCTTCCCTTATATGAATTTGTTATGAACCTGCACCAATTTCGCTTCGTTCAAGAAGCCGTCAAGCGCAACCTAAACCTGACTGAAGTAGCCAAATCGCTGCACACTTCGCAGCCCGGGGTCTCCAAAGCCATTTTGGAATTGGAAGAGGAACTCGGCATAGAAATATTCGGTCGCCATGGCAAACGCTTGAAGCGGGTCACCGAGCCGGGTGAACATGTGCTGAAAAGCATAGACATCATCTTGCGCGAAGTAAACAACCTCAAACGCATCGGTGAGCACTACAGTACCCAAGACTCGGGCACCTTGTCGATCGCCACAACACACACACAAGCACGTTATGTGTTGCCCTTACCAGTGGCGCAATTGCGCAGTGCCTATCCGAATGTGAACATCAGTCTGCACCAAGGCGCACCTGACCAGGTCGCTCGTATGGTGTTGGATGAGACTGCAGAAATCGGTATTGCAACCGAATCGCTGTCTGATTACCCGGAATTGATCACCCTGCCTTGTTACGAATGGGAGCACGTGCTGGTGCTGCCCAAGGACCATGCATTGGCCAAAGTCGCCGATCTGCAATTGAGCGATTTGGCCCATGAACCCATCATCACCTACCACCCATCGTTCACTGGCCGAACACGTATCGACAAAGCATTTGCCGCACTGCACCTGACACCGCGCATTGCGCTCGAAGCGATTGATTCAGATGTGATCAAAACCTATGTGCGGCTAGGCATGGGCGTGGGCATCGTGGCAGAAATGGCGGTGCGCGATATCACCGATGAAGATCTGTTGGTGCGCCCTGCCGGTCATTTGTTTGGCCGCAATTTGGCCCGAATTGCGTTTAAAAAGCAGGCTTATTTAAGGCAGTTTGTGTATGAGTTTGCGCAACTGTTGAACCCTGAGCTAAATGCAGTGAGGATTGCGGAATTGATGGGGAATTGATTCTTTAATGGGTCAACTGAGCCCAGGCTTTTTCCAACCTCTTCACACTCACCGGTTGCGGTGTTCTGAGTTCCTGCGCAAAAAAACTGACCCGCAGTTCTTCCAACAACCATCTGAACTCCAACATGCGCATATCTGTCTGGCCTTTGCGTTCGACCACCAGTCGCCAATACTTTTGCTCCAGCGGTTTCAACTCGGCCAATCGCTGCGCATCACGAACCGGGTCGGCGCGGTATTTCTCCAGGCGCAAACTGATGGCTTTCAGATAACGCGCGACATGTTGCAACTGTGGCCACGGAGTGACAGCCAAAAAATTCTTTGGTAGCAAGCGTTCCAGTTGCTGAGTGCAATCGGCCGTGGCATCCGGCGCATTTTTCGTGTCTTTGATTTTTCGCTGTGCTATCGAAAAATCGTTGAGCACACCCAATGTCAGACGAGCCACTTCATTCGCAATCAACGTCAGCCGTCTACGCCCCTCGTCTATGCGTCGCTTAAAACTGGTTTCATCGCTCGGCAAGGGTTCGAGCAAAAACGCGCGGTCCAGTGCCACATCGATGATTTGTTTTTTCAACTCCTCGGTGCTACCCAACGGCATATAGGCCACAGCCATTTTTTGCATATCGGGAATATTTTTTTCCAAGTACTTCAATGCGTCTTTGATTTGCAACGCAAACAATCGGCGCAAACCCGCACGGGTTTTGGTGACGGCGATATCGGGTTCATCAAACACTTCAATGCTGACTGCATCACCCATGTCGACCAGCGCGGGAAAACCGATCAGGCTTTGCCCGCCTTTGCTGATTTCCAGCAGTTCTGGCAATTCGCCGAAGGTCCAGGCGGTGTATTTTTGGTTCAAGACACTGGGGTCAGAGAAATTGGAGAAATTGGGGTCAGAGACCG
>JBJTXF010000063.1:0-5125 GCA_046082145.1 Limnohabitans sp.
GTGCGTGACTTGAAACTTCACTGGCGTGGACAAACCAATGCTGTCGACAAACTTTTGGCTGGCTTGTGTGAGCCCAGGGTGAAAAAAATCACCTTGTTCAAATATGTTGACAAAAAAGGACGACAAATCCCAAAACGGGCTGAAGAAATATGCGTCATGTTGGTGATTGTCTTGGCGGATAAATGCTTGCGCGTTGGCGCTGCCTAGTCCGGTTTTGTAGCCAAACTTGGGCGATAAAAATCCGTACAACGTATCGTCTGCCAACACGTTGTTCAACAAAAATTGGCGAATTGGCCAGTACTCGCGCCAGTCTGGTCGCGCGTTGTCCTGGTAGTCCAATGCCAACATGCCTTCTGGCAATTCCGACAAGGTTTGTGCCGAATAGCAAATTTGTCGCAACTCGATGGTGCGGGGTATGGCCGTGGAAATCGTGGGTCGCTGGGACATGGTTTATTTCCTCGTTTGAGCGGCATGCATTGAGAGCAGGCCTTGTTCGAATGAATGCACCATGCGCTTGACTGCTTGTGGCAAATACTTGGCTGCTTGTGCTTTGATGTCTACTTGCAACCGGCCATGGGCCAGTTGCAACACGATGTCTTTGTATTGCGCCATGTCATCAGCGATCAGCTGTGGCAATTCCAGCGTGTTCAATATGCTCGACCCCATGCGCGACACCATGCTGTTGCCGCACAGCGTGACCAAGGGCACACCAGCGTCAATCACATCTTTGCTGGTTGAGCCGCAGTTGTAAGGATAGGTATCCAAAAACACATCGGCTAAACCGAGTCTGGCGCGAAACACTTCGTGGCCCACGCGCGGGCTGAACACCAGTCGCTCTAAGTCAATATGCTTGGATGCTGCATGCTGTTTCAAATGCTGGGTGGTATCGGCGTTGTCATCCATCAGCCACAACACTGCCTGCGGATGCGCTTGAAGCAGGGACAGCCAAGCGTCAAACAAAGCGGGGTTGAGTTTGTAGGTGTTGCCAAACGAAGCCATTACAAAGGCATCTTGGGGTAAGCCTACGCTTTGCCGTGTCAAGTCGACGGCAACACTTTGCCGCGGTGCCAGCGGAATGAAACTGCCGTCGACCAGCAGCGCTTGTTTTTCCGAGAAAAATGGCTTCAAGCCGTCATGAAATACATGCCGGTCGGCCACCACAAAATCGAACCAAGGCATGGCCGTGGTGCCAATGAACCCCAAATACACGCCTTGCAGCGGGGCAGGGCGCAGGGCAAAAATGCCTGGTCTTGCACCGGATGACAAGCCGTGCATATCGATCAGCACATCTATTTCGTCTTGCAATACTTGCTCGGCCACTTGGCGGTCGCTGAGCGCATGCACACTGCGCATGTGATCGAAAGCTTGTTTCAATTGCTCGCGATGCGGCGTGCCGTCTTCTGGGCTGAAGTCATACGCGTAAATCTCAAAGGCTTGGCGATCATGCGCTTGCATCATGTCTGGTAGCAACAGGCCGACTGCATGCACACACAAGTCGCCCGACACATAGCCGATGCGTAAGCGTCGGTGACCGTAACGGCGGCCACGCGCCAAGTTGTCGGTGGGCAATGCAAAACTGCGTTGCACAAACGATTGGGCGCTCAGCAATTGCAGCGCGGGGTCGTCGTGTAAAGCCAACATGGCCAGCGGGGAAGTGGCCATCAGCATGTCGTGTGTGCTGACACCCTCCAACGCTTGGTAGACCGGCCAGCGGCAAGCTTTTTGCCGGATGTGCACCCAGTGTTGAATCACATGCGGTTGTTGGGGCATCAAGCGCAGACTGTGGGTCAATGCGTTTTCGGCCAGCTGGTAATTTTTCAAGTTTTCTTGCACCCGACCTATGTGGTTGAGTGCCATCACCACCAAATTCAGGTCATGGTCGACGGTGTGAAAGTATTGGCTGGCCAATTGGCCCCAGTGTTGCAGCGCGGTGTCGATGAGGCCTGCTTTTTCACACGCCAATCCCAAATTCACCAAGGCTTGGCCGAACCCAGGCTTGAGACGCAGGCATTGTTCATAAGCCGATATCGCCCCTTTGAGGTTGCCCAAGCTTTGCAGCAAAGCGCCGTAGTTGAACCAGACCACCGGACTGAGGGCTTGTTGCTCATCTGCCAGCCATTGACCATACAACTGAGCAGCTTGCTCGGCATGGCCGCTACCTTGCAGGCTTTCGCACGTTTCAATCAAGCTGCGCATGTCCGAAATACCGACAGGCGGTTTAGCGTTATTTGAAATGAATTTTGTGTGGTTCATGAGGTGAAAAGGTTTCAAGAGAAACAGATTCACCTTGTTATGCATTTTTCAAGCCAGATGCATTGACAGCCCAGCCAAAGAGACAAAAAAGCTTGGCATGTCACTTGCTTAAATAGGTGGCAAGCGCTGTGACACATGGCGCAATGTTGACACTAACCAAGGAATACACATGAACCTGATCCAAGAATTGATGAACCAAGCGCATACCGGTGGCTTACTGCAAACCGAGCACATCAAGCGCTTCAGTCCCGGCGAGATCCGTGAAGCCATTCAAACCTTGGTGGCCACAGAGCAATTGGATTTGGCCTATGCCTTGGGTGCTGCTGGCATGGGTATTCACCCACACAGCGAAGACATGCTCGCCATCAACGGCTTGCTGGCGTTGATGCAACAGGACTGGCCACAGGCTGTGGACTATTTGCAGGAGTTGATGGATATCCAGGGCGCCAACACCCAGGCGTTCACTTACGTGATGATGGTTCGCGCTTTGCGTTGCAACCTCGATCCCGCCCGCGCATTGCAAGTGGCTCGCCAGGGCTTGCAGGCATTCCCTGAACAACTCGAGCTGGTGGCTGAAAGCCTGGCGCTGGAGGATTACGCCGATTTGGTTGGTGTGAGCACAAAAATTCAATAAAAAGTATGAGCTGCAATCAGGCAAACACTTGCCACCCGCCCATGACAGTTTTTGCCACTGTCTGTGTCCACAGCGGCAAAACCCAAGCAAACCGGAAAGTTTGTACGGGTTTGAGAAATCATACTGAAGTTGGCATCAAGTTTGCTTGATAGGTTGCAACACACAACGACCCCAAAAGGTCTGGAGAAGTAAATGGCAGTTATCAACACCAACGTCAAAGCGCTGTTTTCACAAGCTGCGCTCAAATTGGGCGAACGAAGCACGGCAGTGGCTATGCAGCAATTATCAACGGGCAAGCGGATCAATTCTGCACGCGACGACGCGGCAGGTATGGCGATTGCCACGCGCATGACCCACCAGATACGCAGCTTGAACATGGCTGTGCGAAACGCTGGGGATGCCATTTCGTTGATACAGACCGCTGAAGGCGCGACCAACGAAATCACAGACATGATGGTGCGTATGCGCGAGTTGGCCATTCAGGCAGTCAACGATACCAACGCCAATGAACAGCGCAGTTATCTTGACTTGGAATTCCAGCAACTTAAGCAAGAAATCGTTCGAATTGCCGATACCACCGAGTGGAACGGTTTCCCTGTGTTGAACGGTTCGGCTGGTGAGCGTGTGGGTGAAATGCCCTTGTTCAAAGTCACCTCTGAAAATCAATTTGGCACCGTTTTCATCGACCCCACCACCTCGCGCACCGTTGGCGGCAGTGATGCTGGTGAACGCCAAACCATCACACTTAGCAGCTCAAACACCACATTTGCCAGCGGCACCATCAAAGTCGGCGGTGTCGATGTGGTGATTGATGCCTCAGTGCAAAACACCACCGATTTGATTGCTGCCAAAATTCAGCAAACACTTAGCAACAACAGTGCTTTCAATTCCTCCTCTGGCCGTTCGGTCTCGGTGGTTGGCAGTGTCATCACGGTGACCTACGCCGCCGGTGAGGGCGACGTGTCAGCCATTTCCACCGATTTCAGCGCCATCACGGCCGCGTCTGGCCTCGCCATGGACGTGGCCAGCACACGAGATGCTTTGGCCAGTGGTGTCGAACAGTTCAAAGACAACGGCGCGTTCCTCAAAAGTGGCGCTCTCAGCATGAGTGTCGACACCTCGGGCGCGGTGACCGCATCGTTCCTGACTGAAAAGGGCGAAACCATCAGCATGTCCGGTGTGTTCAACAACACAGCGGTGAATGAAACCTCCGTTGTCACCTTCAATGCCTTGACAGCGGGTCAAACCATCACCTTGGGTGGCCTGACCTACACGGCGGGCTCAACAGGTGCCACGGCCGCCGAAGTGGCCACAGACTTTGCCTCGCGTGCCAATGGCTATGCAGGCACAGGCGGCACGGCACCAGTCAAAGGGACTTTCAGCGGCACCCTGAGCGGCTTTGCCTCGGGCGCCGCCTCCACCGCCACGGTTACCTTCACCAGCGCCACGACTGGCACCAATGTCACCAATTTGTCTGTCACTGGCTCAGGCGCATTGCCCACGGTCGTGGTGACCAATGGTGCCCCAGCCAGCTCTGTCACATTCATCGAAACCAGTGGCTCGAACGCGCAAGTGATCTCGGACGACATGGTTTATGAATTCAAGAAGTCTGACGGCACGGCGGTGAGTTTGAGTGGCCGCGCGTTTGAATACCATGTGGATGTGGCAGGCAGCATTCCTTCCTTGCGTGCCGGCGACTTGAAAATCAACGGCATTGACATTGGTGCCTCTTATGCCACCGATGATTCGGTCTCGCCTGCCAATAATGCTGCCGGCAGTGCCATCGCCAAGGCTGCTGCTATCAACCGAAAAGCAGTTTCTACGGGGGTGACCCGAGGAGAAACACAGTCCTTGACCTTCAGTGGCACTCCTTCACCAGGGACCGTGATGGTCGCTGGTGTAAGCGTCTCGCTGGATGCCATGGACACCACGTCGGCTTCAGCCACAGCCAAAATTGCTGCAGCTTTGCAAGCCAGCCCTTTGTTTGGCGAGTCGACAGGCCGCATGGTGACTTACATCCCCGGCAACTCCTC
Organism: Limnohabitans sp.; assembly: GCA_046082145.1. Taxonomy (GTDB): domain Bacteria; phylum Pseudomonadota; class Gammaproteobacteria; order Burkholderiales; family Burkholderiaceae_C; genus Limnohabitans. Next base: position 4,921 of record JBJTXF010000063.1, read on the forward strand.
CCTCACCATCACATACGCTGCTTCTGAAGGGAATGTGGCTCCTACCAATGTGCAAATGGGTTCGACCAACCTGGTGGGTTTGGTCGATACCATCAGCGAATACTTTGTGGCCAATGAAGGCACAGGTGTCTTTGCCAAGGTCAATGACAACATGATGAGCGGTGCGGCCATGTCAGGCACCTCGGTGCTCAATGGTGTGGTGTTT